>CAJXIK010000176.1 GCA_913054445.1 uncultured Bermanella sp. | reverse complement strand
TTATCCCTGTGTATCAATTCCGCCTCATCCATATACCCCAACACGGTAATAATATTCTTACTGCCCGTTTTTAATATCTTTTGCGCTTCAACGGCGCTGTAATTCACCAAACCCTTCGCCACCACGCGCCCCTTATCATCAACACAGGCCACCACCTCGCCGCGCTTAAAGCCACCGGACACCGCCACCACCCCTACCGGCAGTAGGCTTTTGCCTTTGTGGCGCAAGGCATGCACCGCGCCCTCATCTAGGGTGAGCCGCCCTTTAAGCTGCAAATGCCCCGCAAGCCATTGCTTGCGGGCCACCATGGGTTCTTGACCACTGGTTAACAAGGTGCCCAGCGCCTCACCGGCATGTAAGCGGGACAACACATCTGGCAGGCGCCCACCGACGATGACGCTGCTGGCACCAGAGCGTGCCGCTAAGCGAGCGGCGCGCACCTTAGTGACCATGCCGCCACGCCCTAGGGCACCGCCGTCTCCGGCCATGGCCTGAATGGCGGGGTCGTTGGCATCGGCCGTGTTAATGAGGGTGGCGTTTTTATCCTGGCGGGGGTCGGCCGTGTAGAGGCCGTCTTGATCGGTGAGCATGATGAGAGTGTCGGCCTCCACTAGGTTGGCCACCAGTGCGCCTAGGGTATCGTTATCGCCGAAGCGAATTTCGTCGGTGATGACGGTATCGTTTTCGTTGATGATGGGCACCACGCCTAAGTCTAATAGGGTGCGCAGGGTGGAGCGGGCGTTGAGGTAGCGAGTGCGGTTGCTTAAATCGGCGTGGGTCAATAATACCTGGGCGGTGGTGAACTGATGACGGGCAAAGTTACTCTCGTAGCACTGCACTAAGCCCATTTGGCCCACGGCGGCGGCGGCTTGTAATTCGTGCAGGGCGCTAGGGCGCTTGCTCCAACCGAGGCGGGTCATGCCTTCGGCCACCGAGCCGGAGGAGACCAGCACCACCTCTAGGCCCTGCTGTTTTAGGGCCGCTATCTGATCCACCCAGGCGGCTATGCCTGCTTTGTTGAGTCCGGCACCGTCGTTGGTGAGCAAGGCGCTGCCTATTTTAATGACCAGACGTTTTGCTTGCGCGAGGGCTTGGCGAGACATAGTGTTTTTACCGTTGGTTGTCGGGTTGCAGGCGGCCGATGCTCGCGCAACATAGGCAAGCTATGCTGTCGGGCACGGGGTGCCCTCCTACAAATTATTCGTGGGTGTAAATGAACTCTGGGCCACTGCCATCATCATCGTCGTCATCACCTTCCTCTTCCGCCTGCTTGGCGGCCAGTTTTTCGGCCTTACGCTCGGCCCTAAACTGATTACGACTCTCGGCTAATTCTTCCATGCGTTGACGGGCTTCTTCTTCCACCTGCGTACGATGTTGCTGCTCTTGCTCTAGTAGCTCGGGGTTTTCGTTGGCCGCCGCTACTCGCTCATCGAGGAAGCTCATGATGTCGTAGCTAATCTGCTGGGTGCCGTCCTTGGTGATGGCCGATATTTTATAGACTGGGCCGCTCCAATTGAGGGCGTCGATTACCTGCTGGCAGCGTTCTTCACGCTCGTCTTCTGGCACAAGGTCGAGCTTGTTTAATAATAACCAGCGCTCACGATTAACCAGCTCGGGGCTGAATTTTTCTAGCTCGTCGATGATTACTTGGGCATTTTCGGCTGGGGTGCTGCCGTCGTAGGGGTTCATGTCTACCACGTGCAGCAGGATACGGGTACGCACTAAGTGCTTCAAGAAGCGAATGCCTAAGCCTGCGCCCTCGGCGGCACCTTCTATTAGGCCTGGAATATCGGCCACCACGAAGCTCTTATGCTTGGCCACACTCACCACCCCTAAGTTGGGCACTAGGGTGGTGAATGGGTAGTCGGCCACTTTAGGTTTGGCCGCCGACACCGCGCGAATAAAGGTGGACTTGCCTGCGTTGGGCAGGCCTAGCAGGCCGACATCGGCAATGACCTTCATCTCGAATTGCAGGTTGCGGCTTTCCCCCATAGTACCCGCCGTGGTTTGACGGGGGGCACGATTCACCGAGCTTTTGAAGTGGATATTACCCAGGCCACGCACACCGCCTTGAGCCACCTTTAGGGTTTCGCCGTCTTCGGTTAGATCCCCCAATAACTCTAGGGTGTCTTCATCTATTACCGTGGTGCCCACCGGCACCTTGAGGTATAGGTCTTCACCCTGACGACCGCTCATCTCGCTGCCCATGCCGCCCTGGCCGGTTTCGGCCTTGTAGCGGCGCACATAACGAAAATCCACAAGGGTGTTAACCTGCCCGTCTGCCACTAGGAACACACTGCCGCCGTGACCGCCATCACCGCCGTCCGGCCCACCCTTGGGGATATATTTTTCACGGCGAAAGCTCAGGCAGCCATTACCACCTTTACCGGCCTCTACACTGATACTTGCTTCGTCGACGAATTTCATATTTTTCCCCAGGGATAAATCCCATATTTATATAGTACTTAATGCTTTCGCGTGCAAGCACGCTCTTACGGGTTTGCCTAAGCGCAGTGGCTTCGCGTGCGAGCACGCTCTTACGGGTTGTATCTAGCCTGCTTAAGCACCGTGGCTTTCGCGTGCAAGCACGCTCTTACGGGTTTGCCTAAGCACACCAATCGTACGAGGGCACCCCGTGCCCGAAAAAGCAGACGCTATGCCCAGAAAACGCAGACACTATGCCCACCAAAGCAGACACTGTGCCCGCCAAAACAATAAGGCCCTGTGCTCATGAGCGACAGGGCCTTATTGTTTATCACTACAAAAGTGTCAACCTTGGCAGCAGTTAGACGTTTTCAGAAACGATGCTAACTTGCTTGCGGAAGATGCGACCTTTTTTCTCAAATTTAACGTAGCCGTCCATTTTAGCGAACAGAGTGTGGTCACGACCACAGCCTACGTTATCGCCTGCGTGCACTTTAGTGCCACGCTGACGAATGATGATGGATCCAGCTGTCACGAACTGACCACCCCAAGCTTTAACGCCAAGGCGTTTGCTTATGGAATCGCGACCGTTATTAGTACTACCACCGGCTTTCTTGTGAGCCATACCTTTTCTCCTTCACAAACATATCACCGTTACCAACAATATATCTGTTTTTGATTCGTGTTCGTTCTGGGCCGATACTACTGAGCCTAGAACCGTTCAATTCAGTGAAAATTAAGCAGAGATGCTGGTAATTTTCAGTTCAGTGAACCACTGACGGTGGCCCATTTGCTTCATAGAGTGCTTCCGGCGACGGAACTTGATGATCTTCACTTTTTTGTGACGACCGTGAGCGACGATTTCTGCCGTCACTTTAGCGCCTTCAACTACTGGCTGACCGATTTTAACGTCGTCGCCGTTGCCTACTAGCAGCACTTGCGCTAGCTCGATTGAATCGCCGGTGGCGGATTCAATTTTTTCAACTTTAAGGGTTTGACCCTCTTCTACACGGTACTGCTTACCGCCAGTTACGATAACTGCGTACATATTGCGTCTCCAGGACGTTGCTTTAACGCTTGCAGCGGGTTGTTACTTAACCTACTTCTATGAATTACGCATCTGTAACTCTATGATAGGGAACAAGTCCAACAAGTCGGGCGCAAATTATATAGTAAAGAGAGGGGGATAGCAAAGTGCGAAGGAATTAGCCTACACCTGCCTTTTTTAGCCCATCTGGCTTGCCTCTTGCCCCCCTCGACATTAGGATACAGCCCTCTAAAAAAGAAGTAGGTCGGCATGCTAGTCAAAGACATTTACCAGGTAGTAGAACAGGACTTTCTACAGGTAAACCAACTCATAAAAGAGCAGCTACACAGTGACGTGCCTCTGGTGGAAAAAATTGGCCAGCACATCATCGAGAGCGGCGGCAAACGCATGCGCCCACTACTGGTCTTACTCGCGGCAAAATCACTAAACTACACAGATAAAGACCACGCCCTACTGGCCAGCATCATAGAATTTTTACACACCGCTACCTTATTACACGATGACGTGGTGGATATCTCGGACCAGCGGCGCGGCAAGACCACCGCCAACGCCAAATGGGGCAACGCACCCAGCGTGCTAGTGGGGGATTTCTTGTACAGTCGCGCCTTCGAGATGATGGTGCAACTGGGTTCGCTGCCCATCATGAAGATATTGTCCCATGCCACCTGCGTTATCTCCGAGGGCGAGGTATTGCAACTCATGAACGTGAAGAACCCCAACGTGAGCGAAGCCAAGTACATGGACGTCATTAACGGCAAGACCGCCATGCTGTTCGAGGCCAGCGCCCATTCAGGTGCGCTCATCGCCCACGCCAGCGAGGCCCAAGCCGAAGCCTTACGCCTTTACGGCCATCACATGGGCATGGCCTTCCAACTGGTGGACGACGTCCTCGATTACGTGGGCAATGCCGAAGAACTGGGCAAAAATGTCGGTGACGACCTCGCCGAGGGCAAGCCCACCCTGCCGCTCATTTACGCCATGCAACACGCCCAACCCGAGCAGGTTAAACTCATTCGCCACGCCATCCGCAAGGGCGACAGCACAGATTTAGCACAGATCATCGATATCGTGCAGGGCTGCGGTGCCATCGACTACAGCAATAAGCTGGCCCGCGAACACGTGGCCAAGGCCAAGCACGCCATCGCTATTTTAGACGACTCGCCAGCCAAACAAGCCCTGGCCAGCCTCGCCGAGCTCGCGGTAGAGCGCAACCACT
>CAJXIK010000175.1 GCA_913054445.1 uncultured Bermanella sp. | reverse complement strand
GCTAAATTATGTTAGCTGCTCGGGTAGTGAATTTTTTCTTGAGCGGCCAAGAAAGCTGGCCCATGGCTGGGATTAACGGTGACCCCAGTGCTATCAACCCTAGTCATGGGCAGGCGGATATATTGAACCCACATAAAGAGATTTAACCTATTTTCTGGAATTGCTTCAACAGCTCACGGGCTTGTATGGGTTTATAGCCAACGATGGGGCGCAGCGCCAAACGCAACAGGCGCTTGGCCATCTTTAAGGTCGCAGGTAAGTGTAACTCCCCCTGTGCTAGGCTCAGCAACTCGCTGCCTTTAAAACAGGCGTTGGCATCTTTTTTCACGCTCACCGGCCCTACTCGAGCCATGCCCTGTTCCACATAAAACCCATAATAGGCATCTTCATCGACCCTATTGCCGCTGCGAAAATCCAGAGCCCATTCATAGCCTTGCCCCATGTGTTCGAGCAGGGTTAATTCGAAATGGCGCAGTGAACATTCCAGCTGCTCGCCGCCAAGATTCACTAGGGTCGCCTCATAGGCGGCGAATAAGCACTCGGCCTCTAGGTCGGCTTCGCTATGCAGGGCACGCAGCAAGACTTCATTGACATAGAAACCACTAAAGAGGGCGTTGCCGCGCAATGCTAGGGGCAGGCTTTGGCTCTCGTATTGATCTAGCTGTTTAAGATCTCCGTCCCCATGAAAAAACAGCTGATACTCGATGAAGGGTTGCAGGCTCTGGCCCTGACTCATCCTCTTCTTGACACCCCGCGCGACGCAACGAATCAAGCCGTAATCTGGGGTGAAGAAGTCTACCAAGGCGCTGTGTTCACGATAGGCGCGTGAATGTAAGACGTAGGCCCGCTGTTTTTCCATGTATTTGACTAATCTAGGTCGTTATAGCCTAGGGACTTGAGTGCGCGCTCGTCATCTGCCCAGCCGCCCTTCACCTTCACCCAGGTATGCAGCATGACCTTGCTATCGAACAGGGTTTCCATGTCTTTACGGGCATCCATACCAATTTGTTTGATGCGCGCACCTTTATCGCCGATGATGATTTTTTTCTGGCCGTCACGCTCAACTAGAATCAGGGCGTGTATGGTGATTAAGCGTCCGCTCTCTTCAAATTTCTCAATTTCCACCGCCACCGAATAGGGCAACTCTTCGCCCAGTTGGCGCATGATTTTCTCACGCACCAATTCGGCCGCGAGGAAGCGGGCACTGCGATCGGTGAACTGATCCTTGTCGTAGAAGTGAATGCCTTCTGGGATGTAACCGGCAATGCTTTTTTCCAGTTCTTCCACATTGTTGCCCAGTTTCGCGCTGACGGGGAAGACCTCTAAGAAATCCATTTTTTCCGCGACACTTTGCATGAAGGGCAATAAGGTCGCCTTATCTTCAAGGAAGTCGATCTTGTTCACCACGAGGATGCAGGGCACCTTCACCGCTTTAATTTTTTCCAACACCACTTGGTCTTCGTCGGTCCACTTCGTGCGGTCGATGACAAACACCACCAGGTCTACATCTTTAATGGCGCTGGAAGCCACCTTGTTGATATAGCGGTTTAAGGCTCTCTCGTTGTAGCCTTCGTGCAACCCCGGCGTATCCACATAAATAGCCTGCACCTCGTCGGTGGTCTTCATGCCCAATATTTGGTGACGAGTGGTTTGTGGCTTGCGCGACGTGATGCTGAGTTTCTGGCCCAGAATACGATTTAACAGGGTAGACTTGCCCACGTTCGGGCGACCCACAATGGCGATGTATCCGCACTTATCCGTCATCATTCTACTCCTAACGCTTTCAAGGCTTTCTCTGCCGCGCTCTGCTCGGCAAAACGACGGCTAGTGCCGATGCCCACGGTTACTTCGGGCAGTTTTTCCACACGACAACTGACCTTAAAATTTTGCTCATGGGCCTGCCCAGATATTTCCACCACATCATATTTAGGCAGACGGCTCTGGCTCTTTTGCAGGTGCTCCTGCAAGCGGGTCTTGGCATCCTTGACCACGGTATCTTCGCTTAGATGATCTAGGCGGCTCTGATACCAGCTCAAAATGCACGCCTGCACCGCATCCATGCCGGCATCTAAATAGATGGCACCGATGATGGCTTCGACCAAGTCGGCCAAGATGGATTCACGGTTATAGCCGCCGCTTTTTAATTCGCCAGAGCCCAACAGTAAAAATTCACCCAGATCAAAACCACGGGCGATCTCTGCCAGAGTGGTGCCGCGTACCATGTCGGCGCGCAAGCGGCTAAGCTTGCCCTCTTTGGCTTGCGGGAATTTTCGATACAAGGCCTCGGCAATGGTAAAATTAACGATGGAGTCGCCGAGAAATTCGAGGCGTTCGTTGTTGGTATTGCCTTTACTGCGATGGGTAAGCGCCAGTTGAATGAGGCTTTCATCTTGGAAGACATAGCCAATGCGTTGGCTTAATTTAATTAGAGGATTATTCACTGAGATCTATATTATGATTAAAGGTGGCAACAAGTTCTATGTTGGCAATCAGCGGCACACGGCGCTCATATGCCATATCGATTATGATGGTGGTGCCCTGCCCGGACACCTCCACAAATTCCATTAACTCATCCACGCCATTGATACCGAAGCGTTTTTGAATCATGTCGTATACCCGCGAGCGGGTATAGCTCTGGCTCTTGGATTCTTGCTGAATATTGCCAAGTACGGTCTCTACCGACCAGTCTTGAGTGTATAAGGGCACGACTCTTAATAAGGTAAAAAAACCGGAGAACGCCAACACCATCATCATTAAGATGAAGATTGAGCTCGAACCTTTTTGCTTATTCATAATCGTCCCTTATTTATGACGCCGCGGCATGCGGCTAGCCGTCAACCGACAACACGGCATGGAAGGCAGATTGCGGTACTTCCACATTGCCCACCTGCTTCATGCGTTTTTTACCATCTTTTTGTTTCTGTAGTAGTTTCTTTTTACGGCTCACATCGCCACCATAACACTTAGCGGTGACGTTCTTGCGCAACGCTTTCACTGTGGTGCGCGCCACGATGCTGCTGCCCGTGGCCGCTTGAATGGCCACGTCAAACATCTGCCTGGGGATCAACTCGGCGAGTTTCTCACACAGAGCACGGCCATAGGAGCGGGTCTTATCGCGGTGAATAATCACCGCCAAGGCATCCACGCGCTCGCCGTTTATTAGCACGTCCATACGCACGAGCGGTGCCGCCTGAAAATAACTAAAAGAATAATCCAACGAGGCGTAACCCTTACTCACGGATTTAAGGCGATCGAAGAAGTCTCCCACCACCTCACTCATGGGAATGTCGTATTTTAGGCTAACCTGCGAGCCGGTGAAGGTCATGTCTTTTTGTACGCCGCGCTTGTCGATACACAGAGTAATCACATTGCCCACCATGTCTTGCGGCACTAAGATATTGGCTTCGCAGATGGGTTCGCGCATCTCATCGATGCGGCTAGGGTCTGGGAGCCTAGACGGGTTGGCCACCTCGATGATGTCGCCGTTGTCCATGGCCAGTTCATACACTACGGTGGGGGCGGTGGTGATGAGATCTAGGTTGTATTCGCGTTCTAAGCGCTCTTGGATGATCTCCATGTGCAGCATGCCTAGGAAGCCACAGCGGAAACCCAAACCGAGAGCATCGGAGGATTCTGGTTCATAAAACAACGAGGCATCGTTTAACGATAATTTTTCTAGGGCGTCACGGAAGTCTTCGTATTGATCGGACGACATGGGGAAGATGCCGGCGTACACCTGAGGCTTGACCTTACTGAAACCGGGTAAAATGTTGGTATCCTCGGCTTTCTTGGAGTGCAGCAGGGTATCGCCCACCGGTGCCCCATGGATGTCCTTGATACCCGCACAGATGAAGCCCACCTCGCCTGCCTTTAGCACATTGGTCACCACGCGCTTAGGGGTGAATATGCCCACCGCGTCTGCCTGCCAATCGCGACCGGTGCTGGCCACGCGAATCTTATCGCCCTTTTTAAGAGTGCCGTTTACCACCCGTACTAGGGACACGACGCCGAGGTAGGTATCGAACCAGGAATCTATGATGAGAGCCTGTAGATCGTCATCGATATTCCCTTCTGGGGCGGGGATCTTGGTGATCAGGTCTTCCAATACATCTTCGATGCCGAGGCCGCTCTTGGCACTGCACTGCACCGCATCCGAGGCATCGATGCCGATGATGTCTTCTATTTCTGTGGCTACTTTGTCGGGGTCGGCCTGAGGTAGGTCCATCTTATTCAGTACCGGCACCACCTCGACGTCTTGTTCGATGGCGGTATAACAGTTGGCCACCGACTGTGCCTCGACGCCTTGCGCCGCATCGACCACCAGCAAGGCACCTTCACAGGCGGCCAGCGAGCGCGACACCTCGTAGCTGAAGTCGACGTGCCCCGGGGTGTCGATGAAGTTAAGCTGATAGGTCTTGCCGTCACGGGCGTGGTAATCCAGCGTCACACTTTGTGCCTTGATGGTAATGCCACGCTCGCGCTCGATATCCATGCTGTCGAGCACTTGTGCCTGCATTTCACGGTCGCTGAGGCCTTCGCAGTGAGAGATGAAGCGGTCTGCCAAGGTGGATTTGCCGTGATCGATATGGGCAATGATGGAAAAGTTTCGGATATGTTGCAGATTACTCACGCAGTGCAAACCTAATAGCTGATAATTGAGCGTGATTTTACACCACTTGACGCGCTTGGGCTATTAGGGAAGCGTGACAGCGACTAATAATCAGGC
>CAJXIK010000174.1 GCA_913054445.1 uncultured Bermanella sp. | reverse complement strand
TTCGGCCACGGGGTGGCCTCCTACGATTCATGTATCAGCGGCATAACCGGTACCATCATTAGCGCAGGTATATATGGATAAACTGGTGCTCGTCGAAGCCACCGATGTTGGGCTGGGTTTGGGCCTGATATTTGGCCACAGGCGGGTAGGCGCTTAACTTGGTTTGGGCACGACTCTCGGCCCATAACACGGGGCAGGCTTTGCCAAATAGGGTCTTGGCGAGGCCGTGGTTGCGGGTGTCGTACAACACATCCCCCACCACGATTAAGTCCACCTTGCCAGCCTGTTCGATGCTGTCACAGCATTGCAGCTTAACCCCGTTGAGACGGGCGTTCTGCTGGCTGGCTTGGTGGGCCATGGGGTCGATGTCACAGGCCCAGGCGCTGCTGGCACCGGCCTTGAGGGCGGCGATGGCGACGATGGCACTGCCCGCGCCGAAGTCACAGATGCGCTTGCCCGCCACTAGCTGCGGGTTATCCAGTATATAGCGGGCGAGGGCACGGCCACTGGACCAAGCGAAGGCCCAATAGGGCATGTTGGCCCAGATGGCTTCCACCTGCTGTGGGCTAAACTGCGATTCGGCGGCGGCCTCTGCCAGCAGGTACAGGGAAATGTCTAACTCGGGTAGGGTATAGGCTTGCAAGCTGGCAGCAAACAGGTCTTTAATTTGGCCATTCAGTTGGGCTAACGACTCTGGCTGGGGGGTTTCACTCACGGTTTTCTCTCATTAATCGTGAACCGTCTAGGCTCGATGCTTTTGCTGGTTACGCAGCACTTTTTCTAGGTAGCGCCGCCCTTCTAGGCTCGGATTTTTCTTGCGCAGACGCCACAACACGTCTTCCACCGAGAGGCTGTTAATGCGCTCGATGGCCTTACCACGGTGGCTGTGAAATGCCTTCAAGACATTGCCCGCGCCGCTGTTATAGGCGCTGATTATACAATATAACTGGCTAGTGGGGTGCTTGATGCCCCGTAAATAGCGGTCGCGTAACAGGCTTAAATAGGCGCTGCCGGTGTTGATGTTTTGCCGCGCATCGAATAAATATTGGCGGCTGGGTTGGCCTTTACGCTGATAGATTTTTTGAAACACATCCTTGCCTGCGGTGCTGGGGATGATTTGCATCAAGCCATAGGCATTGGTGGGGCTCACCGCAAACGGGTTGAAGCCGCTCTCGGTTTCTATGATGGCCAAGATCAGCGAGCGGGGTAAGTTGAAGCGCGTACTGGCCGCGCTCACCCAGGCCTGAATGCCCTTGGCGGCCACCTGCTGATGGTTGCCCACTAAGGGAATGGTCACGCGGTACAGCCAGCCTTGCGGGCTCTCGATGATGCGCAGTTTTTCGGCCAACAGCTGCTGGGCAAATTGCTGGGCGCGCCAACGAAACTTAATGGCCTGACCCTCGCCGTCTAACACTCTGCCCAGTAAGAATGGCTCGCTGCTGGCTTTTATATCTTGGGCAGAATAGATGTCCACCGCATTGGGGTCATCTGGGGTGAGCAAGGCGCTGATGATGGCCTCGCTTAGTTGTTTTTTAGGCTCGCCGCTGGCCAATGTTTCCACCACCAGAGTGCCTGCCTCGAAGTCGATACGCGCGCGGCTGAGGTAATCGTCTAGGTATTTAACATAGGCCGTGGCGCGGGCGGGGTTGGCCTGCGGCCCCCAGTGGCGGCTCACCCGCTCGTCAAAAAAGGCGTATTCCAGCAGCAGGGCCTGAACATCCGCGGGCAGCTCGGCGAAGTTGTCCGGCAGGGTACTGGCACTCACATGGAAACAGGCCATCGCCATCAACAACCACAGAACAACACGCTTCACGGCAGGCACTCTAAAAAAATGCGCGCAGTGTAACACGCGCGGGCTGTCGCCCTGAAATGGCTAAGCACTTAGTTGCATGGCGCGCATAAAATTTTGCGTGCTGTCGGCATAGACCCGCTGCCGAGGTTCGCCCCGTAGCTGGGCAATGCACTCGGCAATTTTAGGGATATTAAGCGGGCTATTGATCTCATGGCGGGCAAAGGCGGGAGGCATGTCGGGGCTGTCGGTCTCCAGCACATAGCCATGGGCAGGCAGGGCCGCGACCATGCGGTGCATGGCCTTGGCCCTATCATAAGTGAGCGCCCCCCCCAGCCCCAACACAAAGCCCAGCTGCAAATACTTGTGGGCCTGTTGGCTGCTGCCCGAAAAGGCGTGAATGATGCCCCCATGGCGAAATTTTAAGCGCCGCAACACGCAGGCCAGCTGATCGTGCGCCTTACGGCAATGCACCACGATGGGCAGCTGGTGTTTCATGGCCAGCCGCACTTGCTGCTCGAACCACCACAGCTGTGATGCGAAGCCGTGTGCCTCCAGCGCAAAATCTAGGCCGATCTCCCCCACCGCCAGCGGCCGCGCGCTGGCCAAATACTCATCCAGCAAGGGTAACTGCTGCTCTTGGTGCTCACTTAAAAAATACGGATGCATGCCCAGGGCGATATTAACGAAGCCGCTATTGGCCCCTGCAAAACTCTCCTTAAAGGCCAGCAAGCGCGGAAAATACTGAGCGCTGATGGCGGGTACCAACACCCCACCACAGCCTGCCTCTTTTAAACGGGCATACAATTCTGCGGGCTGACAAAATTCAGCAAAATCTAAATGACAATGGCTGTCTATCCAACCCATTCCTATCTCCATACCCGCTCTGCTCCCTAGTTAGAACCCGCTCCGCCCATGGTACGAACCCGCCCCGCTCCCTGTACGAGCCCACCCCGTGGGCGACCACCGTACAAGATTAAATCACCCAAGCCCCAGCATAACTGGCACAATGACCAACAACAAACCCGTATGGCCACAGGTGGCACCTAAACAGATACGACCTCAACGTCGCAGACCAAGAGAACCCACAAGATGAAAAATAATAAAAATACCTTAAAAAACAAAACCGTACGCATAGGTTGTGCCTCGGCCTTCTACGGCGATAGCCAGTTATCGGCGCGTCAACTGGTAGACGGCGGCAACCTCGACTACCTCGTATTCGATTACCTGGCAGAGATCACTATGGCCATATTGGCCCGCTCTAAGGCCAAGCATGACCACCTAGGATACGCCCTAGACTTCGTCGACGTCGCCATGAAAGACGTGCTGGCCGACTGCGCCAAGCAAGGCATTAAGGTGGTGGCCAACGCCGGGGGCATGAACGTACCCGGCTGCATCGCGGCACTAGAGGCACTCTGCGAAGAACAGGGCCTTAACCTGAAAATTGCCGGTGTATACGGTGACGATCTTACCGCCAACGCCCCCGTTCTAAAAAATGAATTTGATCTTTCCGAGAACCAAACCGCGGCCCCTCTTCCCGAAAACCTGTCGAGCATGAACGCCTACCTCGGCGGTGCGCCAGTGGCTGCCGCCCTCGCCGCAGGAGCAGATGTGGTGATCACCGGGCGCGTGGTGGACTGCGCCGTGGTCATCGGCCCCTTACTGCACGAATTTGGCTGGGAACTAGAGCAATACAATGAAATTGCCCAAGGAGCCTTGGCTGGCCACGTGATTGAATGTGGTGCCCAGTGCACCGGCGGCAACTTCACCGACTGGCACTTAGTACCCGATTTTTCGGACATGTCGTACCCCATCGCCGCCGTCAGCTATGACGGCAGTTTTGTGGTGGAAATTCCCGCCAACACCGGCGGCATGGTCAGCGTTGGCACCGTGGCCGAGCAAATCGTCTACGAAATAGGCGACCCAGCCAACTACCTGCTGCCCGATGTGGCCTGTGACTTCAGTAACGTGCAGCTCGAACAAGTGGCCGAAAATAAAGTGCGGGTGAGCAACGCCCGTGGCCGCGCCCCCGGCAACCAGTATAAAGTGTGCGCCACCTATGTGGACGGCTACAAGCTCATGGGACAGTTTTTCATGGGCGGCCAACGCAGTGCCCTCAAGGCCCGTACTAGCCTAGAAGCTTGGGTGCAGCGTACCAGCAAGGCATTCGCTCAGCGCGAGCTGGGCGACTACCGTGACGTTAGCCTAGAAATCATCGGCAACGAAGACACCTACGGCCCCCACGCCACCGTGCAAGACACCCGCGAGGTCATGGCCAAATTTGGCCTGCACCACGACAGCAAGGAGGCCTTGGTCTTCGCCTCTCGGGAGATGGCCTTCCTCGCCGCCGCCGCCGCGCCAGGCATGAGCGGCTTCGCGGCTGGCCGTCCACGCCCGCAACCCTTGATGCGCATACACTCCACCTTAATAGATAAAAACGCGGTGCCGGTGAAGATTCAGCTGGGCAAAGATGTGCTAGAACAGCGCGTGTTCACCGCGGCCAGCTCGGAGAAAACCGCCAAGTGCCAATTCGGCCCAGAAGTGAGCGCCGCCCAACCTAGCGACCAGCAAGCAATGGTCGAGGTTCCCCTCGAGCAGCTCGCCTATGGCCGCAGCGGCGATAAGGGCAACAACGCCAACGTGGGCATCATCGCCCGTAAAGCTGAATACCTGCCTTTCTTGTATCAGCAATTAACCGCCACCGCGGTGGCCGAGTTTTTTGCCCACTTGGTAGAGGGTGACGTGGAACGCTTCGAAGTGCCGGGCTTCCATGCCTTTAACTTCTTCATGACCGAAGCCCTAGGCGGCGGCGGCACCGCCTCGTTGCGCTTGGACTCGCAGGGCAAGGCATTTGCGCAGATGCTGCTGTCTAAGATGATTAAAGTGCCTAAGGGCTTGTTGGATTGATGAGCGGGGCCGCTGATGGTGGGAATCTAGCGTGTTGTTG
>CAJXIK010000173.1 GCA_913054445.1 uncultured Bermanella sp. | reverse complement strand
AATTTGGTGGAGACGGCGGGGTTCGAACCCGCGTCCGCCAACACTCCCCTATCGGCTCTACATGTTTATTCTCTCTACTAGATTAACCCATCACGGCCCGAGAGACAGGGCGTTTAGGGCGAGCTTTATACTTATTTAACGGTTCGGCCTAAAGCGAGCTTCCCGCGCGAGCTTATGTTGCGTGCCCTCGTCATCTGTCCATAAGCATCCAGAATCGGAGGTTAGCGGGCAATTAAGCCGCTAGTGCGTAGTTTTCGTCGTTTGCGACTATAAAATGTATAATGGGGATTTAGGTGATCATTATACCCTCACCACATGCACCTCAAGCTTCATCATCGGCGTCGAATCCAAAATCGTCCCCAAAAGCTTTTTGGTTAACTGGAATTATAGGGGGGCGCACGCTGCCTTACAAGCCCTAGAGGAAGTGAAATCAAACATTGGGCCAACTAATGCAATAGTATGTCTCTGAAGTCAGTGAATTTAGTGCAAATAAGCCATCAGGCTATCGTGGTCAGTTCTTATGAGTTACTGGCATAATCAGTGGGGCGGTTTACATAGTGAGCTTGTGGGCGGTGTTTTATACTGGGGCTGTTCGCCACCAAGGCGTGCGGTGTGCCCATTGCGTAAAACGAACATGCACGACCCTTAGCTTGGAGCCTAGGCGTTCAGCCTTCTTACATGGAGTGCTTGAATTTTCATTGGGCTGTTTGCCCTCACGCTGGGTTAAGTGTCTGCAGTAATTTAGCGATAAAAAAAACTGGCTTCGTTTTATAGGCGAATCCAGTTTTGATGTAAGCCTGTGTGGCTAGGTGATGAAGTGTGCCTGCTAGCGGAAGTGCTTCTTCATGATGCTTTCTTTTTGCTTGTTCCAATCTTTTTGCTTATCAGCTTCACGCTTGTCGTGTGCCTGCTTACCCTTACCCAGAGCGATCTTGCACTTCACATGGTGGCCCTTCCAGTACATCTCCAAAGCCACTAGAGTGTAGCCTTTGGCGTTGGAGGCCATCTCAAACTTGTCAATTTCCTTGCGCTTTAACAACAGCTTACGCTTGCGTGTGGGGTCGCAAATCACATGGGTACTGGCGGTATTTAACGGCGTGATGTGGGCACCGTATAGATAGGCTTCACCCTGGTGGATGATCACATAAGCCTCAGACAGTTGCGCCTTACCGGCGCGAATACTCTTAACTTCCCAGCCGAGCAAGGATAAGCCGCACTCGGTCTTATCATCCAATAGATAGTCGTGACTGGCCCGCCTGTTTTTACAGATGCTAGAACCAGTGGATTTCTTCGTTTTTTTATTACTTTTAGCCATGACCGGATTATAGGGAGCCATTGGACAAAAAGATACGGTCAAAGCCTTCGCTTGAGGTGCGGGATAAAATTGCCGACAATGGCCGTAAGTCCATCAATAATTATAAGGCGTAGGCATGGCGGAACAAAGCAGCATTCACGGATTGTGGCGCAGCCGCTGGTTGTTTATTTTGGCGGCCGCAGGCTCCGCGGTGGGTCTGGGTAATATTTGGAAGTTTCCCTACATTACCGGCGAAAACGGCGGCGGGGCCTTCGTGCTGGTGTACCTGCTGTGCATCGCCTTAATTGGTGTGCCGGTCATGATCGCCGAGGTGTTGCTGGGACGCACCGGTCGGCAAAGTCCCATTAATACCATGACCGCCATCGCCAAAGATCAGCAAGTGAACCCTGCCTGGGCGGGCATCGGCTGGATGGGGGCCTTGTCGGGGTTTTTAATTCTCTCTTTCTATTCGGTGATTGCCGGCTGGGCGCTGAATTATGTCTGCACCACCGCCATGGGTGTTCTTGATGGGGTCAGCGCCGCCCAGTCCGGCGAGACCTTCTCTGCCTTGTTGGCCAGTCCGTTGACCCTGTTATTTTGGCACAGCGCATTCATGCTTCTCACCCTGGCAATTGTCTCTCGCGGGGTCAACAAGGGACTGGAAAGCGCCATTAAGCTGTTGATGCCCATGTTGTTTGCCCTCTTGGCGCTGCTGCTGGCGTACGCCTTCACCCTAGAAGGTTTTTGGCAGGGCTTCGACTTCTTGTTTAGCTTCGATCTTAATAAGTTGTCCAGCGACGGCGTGATCGTGGCGCTGGGCCATGCCTTCTTTACCCTGAGTTTAGGTCTGGGTGCGATCATGGCGTACGGCGCCTATATGCCCGCCAACGTCAGCATAGGTAAAACCGTGTTGTTGGTGGGGTTGCTGGATACTCTAGTGGCCTTAGTGGCGGGCTTGATCATCTTCGCCATCGTCTTCAGTAATGGCCTAGAGCCCAGTGCTGGCCCAGGGTTGTTATTTCAAACCCTGCCGGTGGCATTTGGGCAGATGCCATTTGGCACCCTAGTGGGCAGTTTATTCTTCATATTGGTGGCGTTTGCTGCCTGGAGTTCGTCCATTTCCCTAGCAGAACCTGTGGTGGCCTGGGCGGTGGAGTCCCTTGGCATGAGCCGAATGCGGGCCGCCATCGTGGTGGGATTGGTGGCCTGGGTGCTCGGCCTGGGCACTATCTTGTCCTTCAATCTGTGGTCAGATGTAACCCTGTTTGGTAAGACCATCTTCGCTACCTTGGACTTCTTAACCGCGAACATCTTACTGCCTCTAGGGGGGTTGTTGATCGCCGTGTTTGTGGGCTGGAGAATGAAAGCGAGCGACGTGCAGACCGAGGCAGACATGGGCAGTGGCGTGTTATATGCCCTCTGGCGCGTCACCCTAAGGTATATTGCCCCCTTGGGTATCGCCTTTGTATTGTACAATGGCTTAAAATAGCCACATTTATTTGATAGTGAAGGTCTGTAGATGCCTCGAATTGAGCGCTCGGCGCTGGTGATGCATAGCGCTCAAGCCATGTTTGACCTAGTGAACGATGTAAAGCGATACCCCGAATTCTTACCCTGGTGTGTTGCCGCCAATATTATCTCCGATAGTCAGCAAGAGCTGGTGGCGGGTTTAACCATCAGCAAGGGTGGTATCAAGCAAGGCTTTACCACCCGTAATCAAAAGCAGGCCCCAGATTGGATGAGCATGGAACTCATAGATGGCCCCTTTAAGAAGCTCAACGGCATGTTTACCTTTAAAGTCTTGTCTGTCGACGCCTGCAAGGTCACCCTAGAGCTTGATTTCGAGGTGGCGGGTAAAGTTCTGGGGTTAACCCTCACGCCGGTATTTAATCAGGCAGCCAACACTATGGTGGATGCCTTCGTAAAGAGAGCCGATGCGCTTCATGGTGAGCATACGTTATGACCGATAAAATAGCGGTGGAGGTGGCCTATGCCACGCCCGCCAAACAACTCATTTTGTCCCTGCGTGTGGCAGTGGGCACCACGGTCTATGAGGCCGCCGAGTTGTCGGGAATAGTGAATGAGTTTCCCGATATAAAGCTAAGCGAGGCGAAGATGGGCTTGTTTGGTAAGTCGGTGCGCAACCCGCAAGACGAGGTGCTGCGGGAGATGGATCGGGTGGAAATTTATCGCCCGTTAACCATCGACCCTAAGGTGGCTAGGGCCAATCGTGCCACCAGCGCCGCCAAGAAGGTGGCCGCCGATAAAGAGACGCAGAATGTTGCCAAGAAGGCGCTCGATGTTAAGTCGACGCCCGATGGTAAGTCGACGCCCGATGGTAAGTCGACGCCCGATGATAAGTAGGCGGGCCTTACCCTAGCTGGCCTCGGGTTTTTACAGCTCCGCCTTAGCCTTGTTGTCGGCACTTGCCGCTAGCTCACCTTCAAAGTGGCTGTATTTTTGAGCCAGATCGAAGTGTACGCGGATGTGATACTGCTTAACGTGGTCGGCGCGGCGCTCCTGACGGTAAAGGTAGTCCCAGTGACGGCTACTAAAGGTGTCTTTAAGCACCGGGTTACCCATAATGTAGGCCACCTGACGCTTATCCATGCCGGGTTGAAGGTCGTCGAGCATCTCCTGAGTAACGATGTTACCTTGCTGAATATTCAGCTTGTAAACCTGCATGCTGCAAGCGGAAAGGAGCGTTAAAAGAGTGGCTGCGATAATAAAGCGGAACATGTACAATAACCGTTAGAAATTTATTGAAAAGTATAATACCTGAAGCTGCGCTGCTCGCAAGCGCGCACTTCTAAAGGGCGAGACATGGCAGACGAAAACATAGAATTACGCAAAGCAGGCCTTAAAGTGACTCTGCCAAGGGTGAAAATACTACAAATACTCGAAGCCGCTGAAGAGCCGCACATGAGTGCCGAAGATGTGTATAAGGCCTTAATGGATGCCAACGAAGAGGTGGGCCTCGCCACGGTTTATCGCGTGCTCACTCAGTTTGAGAGCGCAGGCCTAGTTGAAAGGCATAACTTCGACGGTGGCCATTCGGTGTTTGAATTAGAGCGCGGCGGCCATCACGACCACATGGTGTGTGTGAAAACCGGCAAGGTTATCGAGTTCATGAACGATGAAATCGA
The DNA here is from genome assembly GCA_913054445.1 of uncultured Bermanella sp. Taxonomy (GTDB): domain Bacteria; phylum Pseudomonadota; class Gammaproteobacteria; order Pseudomonadales; family Oceanobacteraceae; genus Bermanella. Next base: position 301 of record CAJXIK010000173.1, on the reverse strand, counting down.
GCGATTGCAGCATAAAATAGCCGATGAATTTGGTTATGAGTTGGTCGAGCACAACCTAGTGTTATACGTAAAACCCAAAGAAGCTAAATAAGCTACGGTTTATGCGTTAAACCGTAGGAGGGCACCCTGTGCCCGACCATGAATCGCAAGGGTAAGCTGTTAGCTACCCATAAATTGCTCTCGTAACCCCCACACATGTCGCTCTTGAACATTACTCTCGGAAAGCGCTTTCGGGGTGAGTTCGTACTATGGGTCGCTATGCCTGGGCAGCTCCCAGCATGTCCTTGGCGTGAGCAAGGGT
>CAJXIK010000172.1 GCA_913054445.1 uncultured Bermanella sp. | reverse complement strand
AATAGAGTAATATCATGCGAAACAAACACATGATTACGGTACTTTTTTTAATACTATTACTGGCAGGCTGCGGCCTAGAAAAGCAGGCCCCTATAAAGGTAGGCATACTGCATTCACTTAGCGGTGAAATGGCCTCGAGCGAACGCCCTGTGGTGGATGCACTGCTGCTGGCCATAGAGAAAATTAACGCTAAAGGTGGGCTTCTGGGACGTAAACTGGTGCCGGTAATGGCCGATGGGGCGTCCAGCAACGAACACTTTTCCCGGGAGGCAAGGCGACTCATTGTAGAAGAACAGGTGGCGGTGATTTTTGGTTGCTGGACCTCTGCCAGCCGACGGGCGGTGAAGTCGGTGGTCGAACAATACCAAAACCTATTATTCTACCCGTTGCCACACGAGGGCCTAGAGCAGTCGCCCAACATAGTGTACACAGGTGCGGTGGCCAATCAGCAGGTGGTGCCCAGCCTGCACTGGGCCTTGCAAAATATTGGCCAGCAGGTATACCTGCTGGGTACGGATGAGCGTTACCCGCGCAGTGTGAACCTCATCATCAAGGACCTGCTGGCGAACCGTGACATTAAACCCCTAGCAGAGCGCTACTTGCCCCCTGGCAGTACAAATCTAAAGGCGGTGATGGCAGAGATTACTCAGCTTAAGCCTAATCTCATCATTAATACCCTGCGTGGCGCGAGCAATGGGGCATTCTTCGAGGCGTTGCAGGGCAATCGCTCTGCCAAAGTATTGTCTTATAGCATTGGCGAGCCCGAGGTGCAGGCCATTGGCTGGCAATTCATGCAGGGCCACTATGCCGCCTTTCATTATTTTCAAAGTATTCAGCGCCAACAAAACCGCGACTTTGTGGCGGCCTTTAAACAAAAATTTGGTCAGCAACGGCTGCTTAACGCCCCCATGGAGGCTGCCTATGTGGGGGTTTACCTGTGGGCACAGGCGGTAGCCAACGCCGTCACCACGACCGCCAGCAGAGTCAAGACAGTGTTGGCCTACCAAAGTTTTAACGCCCCTAGCGGGGTGGTGAGTATCGATGGCGCGACACAGCACCTTTGGCAGAAGCTGCGCATCGGGCGTGTATTAGCCAATGGGCAATTTGATATTGTTTGGCAAAGCGCCGCCGTCATTCGCCCCGAGCCTTATCCAAAATATTACGATACTCAGCAGTGGCAGGCGCGCATGAAAAATCTAGGTGACCGTCATGAATAATGTATCTTTACCTGCCAAGTTGTTTATGTGGATTGTTTTATGTGCCTTGATTCCCATGGTGCTGTTGACGGCATTTTATTTCAATGTGTTTAGAACCGAATTTTTACAACAGGGAAAGTCTCACCTTTCTTATCAGGCCGATAAAAAAGTTAAAGAAATCGAATCCTATATCGATGAGTGCCTCGCCGATGCACTCATGCTTTCGAGGGCCCTAGCAACCGAGAGCGTCCTACATAAACTTACACCTTTATATCGTAAGCAAACCACTCAAAGCCCGGCGTATTTAGCACAAGAAGCGAAATTAAGACCTTTTTTAAATCGCTTTCAGCGGCGCGGATATTACGACATCTTTATTATTTCCCCCGCAGGTGAAATAATTTTTAGCCTAGAACACGGGGCCGACTTTGCGACGAATATTTTTCATGGTGATTATGCCGACAGCGGCTTAAATAAGGTGGCCGTGCGCGCCAAAAACTTCTTACAAGCCTCGGTTTCGCCCTTCGAATATTACGGGCCGAGCTTCGCGGCCTCGGCGTTTATTGCCGCCCCCGTGATGCGTGATGGTCAGTTTATGGGGGTGGTGGCCTTGCAAATTAATACCGACATCATCCAGCGTGTCACCCTAGATGTGAGTGGCTCCATGCAAAGTCAAGAGGTGGTGGTGGCGTCTCTGGCGGACGATGTTTATTCCTTTCAGGCCGAAGTAAAATACGATGAGAGCATTATCATCGGCAAGGAACTGCCCCTGGCGAGCGTGCCTAAGCCCCTTCATAAGGCCATGAACGGTGAGCGCGGTATCTCTATCGAGCGGGATTACCGCAATGTAGAGGTCATTGCCGCCACCCGCTATATTCCCTCCATGAATTGGGGGTTGGTGATGAAGGAAGACCTAGCAGAAGCCATGGCGGTATTCGACCACCTTATGTGGGTGGTGGTGGCCACCGTGTTACTGGTGGTGATGGTGGTGATGATGGTAGCCGTCTGGTTAGGACGTTCGGTGGCCAAGCCTTTAAAGCTCATGACCCTGGCCACTCAGGCCATGAGCCAGGGGAAAATGGATTTAAGGGTAGATTTACCAGAGGATGTACAGGGCTTTACAGAGCTTGCCCAATTAGCCGTGTGTTTCAACGAGATGGGCCGCAGTTTAAAGCACGCGCAGAGAGCCCTCAGCCAGCAAGTGGATGCGCGTACCCATGAGTTAAAGATGGAAATATTGTTACGCCAAAATAACGAGGTGGCCTTGGCCGAGAGCTATAAGGATTTAGATTTTACCACCCATAATTTACAGGTGGCCCAGGACCAGCTCATAGAGTCCGAAAAAATGGCATCATTAGGCTCCTTGGTGGCGGGTATCTCCCATGAGATTAACACTCCCTTGGGCATCGCGGTCACGTCTACCTCGTTGTTTAAAGACAGCCTAGCTGGGCTGCATAAAAACCATAGAGACAACACCCTGACAGTTAATGTCTTTAAAGAAGGACTAGAGGACTTAGGCAATATACTGTCCCTTATCGAGAGTAATCTAGCGCGTACCGTCACGCTGGTTAAAAACTTTAAACAGGTGGCGGTGGACCAAACCAATATCCACAAATCAAAATTTTATTTGTATGACCTAGTCGAATCACTGCTAAGTAGCCTGCACCCAGAGACCAAAAAATATCCGGTAGATATTCAAAACAGGGTGAATAAAGAGGTGATAATGGACTCTTATTCTGGCGATTTTTATCAGTTGCTCACCAATTTAATTTTAAATGCCATGATTCATGGCTTCGAGGGCAAAACAAGCGGCGTGTTAATCTTAAGCGCGACGATGGCAAATCATGAGCTGTCTCTGAGTGTCAAAGACAACGGCAATGGCATTGCCAGCGAAAATGTCTCGCAGTTATTTGAGCCGTTTTATACCACTAAACGTGGCAAGGGGGGCAGCGGTTTAGGCCTGAGCATCGTGCATAATATTGTTAAACAAAAATTGCAGGGCCGCATTCGGGTAGAGTCTAAGCTGGGGGAGGGCACCGAATTTATTATTACTTGCCCAGATAGTTGTTAATGTTTAGTGGTGTGGGCATCTAGCGTGAGGCTTCAGTTTTGTTGGCGGCACGTTATTTACCTGCTAGCTCAGAGATTTAGTGCTTCTACTTGAGGTCGCCGTGCATCCGTCCCTGGAGTCTTAGCTTTGGCATCCATGCCAAGGAACTCCTCAAATAGAAGCACTAAACCTCTAAGCTAAGATATTGTAGCTGCTCGGTTATTGAACCTCTGTTCTTTAACGGCCTAAGAAATATAGCCAGTTATGGGTAGGCGGGCTTCATGTCTTGCACCCTGATTCTTTTTTCTGCATTCCAGCGTCGAGTCTGCGGCGTTAAAAAAACTCGGCCTCATCATCTTGCGAGCCAGCACTGACCCCGGCAATATTCTGTTCGATGATTTCGCGCTCACTATGGGAGGTCATGAGTCCCATCAGTTGTTGGCCAAACTCTATTTCTAACGCAGGGTTATGCTGCTCGCTGCCTTTTACGCGTTCGCGAAACGTCGCCCAGATAAGGTGAAAACGGCCGATATTTTCGATGTTCTGGCGGATGATATCTTGGGACTGTAAGGCCATGATGAAAGACTGAATCAGGGCGCTGGCTTCCTCGTTATGCTTCTCACGAGTGGCGGCAATTTGCTGAATGATAGCGCTGGCCTGTGGCGCGCCATCGTTGGAGTGCTGCTTCAAGATGGCTTTGATGTCGTTGAACGAGTCATTGTCATCGGTAAATAGGTAGGCCACCTCGGCGGACTCTCCCGTCACCAAGTTGAGCAGGGTTAACAGTTCATCGAAGGCGTGTTGGGTTTGTCCGATGCAGTCATCCAGCGAGCGCTGGGAAAACTCGACTAGGCGGTCCAGTAATTCGTTAATGGAGGTGATTTGTTGAGTCAGTTTGTCGAAGTGTCGTTGGTCTTGATCCACATAATCTTCATAATTAGCGTGCAACACATGCTGATAAAATGCCTGGTGTTCATCAAAACTGGATTGGAGCTCGTTGAAATTCGCCAGTGCCTGGGGAATATCCACCGTGTCGTAGTCGTTTAGCAGCGTCACCATGAGTTGCCAGCAGCTAATGAGGCGTTGAATGCGATTGCTGATTAAATCTTCGTACTGCATGCACTGCATCACCGGCACCATGCGCTGCTTGATGTGCTCGTCCTGCTGAATGAGGGCCTCGAGTTCTTTTTGGATGTTGGCTAAATGCAGCTGCTCGGCGGATGCTGGCAGTTCATTGTGGGCCAAGCTCGCACTGGAAAAATTAGGGTCTTGGGCGGCGGCCAGTATTTCGTCGGCCTGTTGATTTACCGCATCCTTATGATCGTTGAGCTGTGATTGCTCCTGATATAACTGGTGAAAATCCTGTATGGCAGTGGAGATATCCTTGTCAAAAAACAAACAGGCCACATCGAGCATCTTACCCGCCGAGGACGATATATTGCCGAGGGCATTGTGTGCCAGCTGCGAAACCAGCTTAATGGAGAGGTTGTCGTATTCAACGAGGTGGCGGGCGAGGGGCATATTATTA
>CAJXIK010000171.1 GCA_913054445.1 uncultured Bermanella sp. | reverse complement strand
ATGGCGACCGCAAACTGAAATAGCACCATTTCAGGCTGGCGGGGAGTGCTATGGTACGACTTTTAATTTTAATGCGATTGCCCTGTGGGCAGGCGGGGTCAACTGAATTCACACTGTGTTCCCATTTCACGCTATTTTTAATGCGATTCCCCCCGTCAATGAGCCACTAAAACCTGCTCTATGGGCTAGAATCTTGTATAATTTGCGCCAAATTTTACGCACACCACATGAGCGAGGGTTTCATGGATCTTTCTGCACTTAACGCGGTATCCCCAATCGACGGCCGTTACGGCAGTAAAACAGCATCTTTACGCGCTATTTTCAGCGAATTTGGCCTGATTAAATATCGAGTGTTAGTGGAAGTACGCTGGCTGCAAAGCCTGGCACAACACCCGCAACTGGCAGAGATTCCGGCCTTTAGCGCATCAGCCAACAGCCTGCTGGATGCCATCGTCAATGATTTTAGCGAGCAAGACGCTGCCCGCGTTAAAAAAATCGAAGCCACCACCAACCACGATGTGAAGGCGGTGGAATACTTCATCAAAGAAAAAATCGAAGGCAACCAAGAGCTGTTAAAGATCACCGAGTTTGTACACTTCGCCTGTACCTCGGAGGACATTAACAACCTGTCCCACGCCCTCATGCTGACGGCGGGTCGCGATGAAGTATTGGTGCCCTACCTAGAGCAAGTCACCCAGGCCATCGCCGATCTGGCCCATGACAATGCCGCCCTGCCCATGCTGTCCCGTACCCACGGCCAGACCGCATCCCCCACCACCCTAGGCAAAGAAATGGCCAACGTGGTGGCGCGCCTGCGTCGTCAAATCAAGCAGATCAAGCAAGTAGAGATGCTCGGCAAGATCAATGGCGCGGTGGGCAACTACAACGCACATGTCTCTGCCTACCCAGAGGTAGATTGGGCGCAACACGCACAGACCTTCATCGAAGACCTAGGGCTGACTTTCAACCCTTACACCACGCAGATAGAGCCTCACGACTATATCGCCGAGTTCTTTGACGGCATCGCCCGTTTCAACACGATCCTCATCGATTTCGATCGCGATATCTGGGCCTACGTCTCCAATGGGTACTTTAAACAAAAAACCATCGCCGGTGAGGTGGGGTCATCCACTATGCCGCACAAGGTCAACCCCATCGACTTCGAGAACTCCGAAGGCAACCTGGGCATGGCCAACGCCATCATGAACCACCTCTCGCAAAAACTGCCCATTTCGCGCTGGCAGCGTGACCTCACCGATTCCACCGTGTTGCGTAACATGGGTGTGGGCCTAGGCTACAGCCTCATTGCCTATCAAGCATCCCTGAAGGGCATCAGCAAGCTGGAAGTCAATGGCAAGAACATCGCCGCCGACCTAGACAACGCCTACGAAGTACTGGCAGAGCCCATTCAAACGGTGATGCGTCGTTTTGGCATCGAACAGCCATACGAGAAGCTTAAAGCCTTCACCCGTGGCAAGGCCATTACCCAGGCAATGACCATAGAGTTTGTGGATTCCCTAGCGCTTCCTCAAGCACAGAAGGATGCCTTGAAGGCGCTAACCCCGGCGGCCTACATCGGCACCGCCACCGCACAAGCCAAAGCCATCTAATCGCCAAAGTTCCTAGACATCTAGGTTGTCTAGTCGCCGTGCGACTAGACTCTGTACACCCAAGACCGCCAACTGGCGGTCTTATTTTTTGCCCACCCCAATCCTCGAGACGTCACTGCATGAATATTTTAGGCGACATCAGCACGGCCACCTTCCTAAGCGAATACTGGCAAAAGAAACCCCTGCTCATTCGCAATGCCCTGCCAGACTTCGAATCTCCAGTGGAGCCAGATGACATCGCCGGACTCTCCCTCGATGAGGACGTGGAATCGCGCATACTCATAGAAGACCCAGCCAAACAGAGCTGGCAGGTGAAGCACGGCCCTTTTAGCGAAGACAGCTTCAGCCAACTGCCCAAAGAAAACTGGACCTTATTGGTGCAGGCGGTGGACCAATGGATTCCAGAGTGTGCCGACCTGCTCGAACAATTCAGCTTCATCCCTAGCTGGCGTCGTGATGACCTCATGGTGAGTTTTGCCCCTAAGGGTGGCAGCGTCGGCCCCCATTTCGACCTCTACGATGTATTTTTAGTGCAAGGCATGGGGCAGCGCCGCTGGCAACTGGGGCCCAAGTGCAACACCACCAGCAAGACCCTGCCCGACCTCCCGGTGAGCATCTTGCAGGACATGCAGGTGGAGCATGAATGGACCCTCAACCCAGGGGACATGCTCTACATACCCCCCTCTTACGCCCACCACGGCGTCGCCATCGACGACTGCATGACATTCTCCATTGGCTTCCGGGCACCCAGTGAAGCCGACGTGCTACAGGGTTTCACCGACCATCTGGCGGCCGAACTCAACAACGACCGCCGCTACAGCGACCCCAGCCCGGCCTGTGCCAAGGACGCCCCCGCCCTCATCGATGAGGCCGCCATCGAGCGCTTTCGGCAAATCTTGCAAAAAAACATCCTGCAAGACGGCCCGCTAAGAGAGTGGCTAGCACAGACCATGACCGAACCTAAATATGAGGCGCTGCACGAGCCTCTGGAAGAAGCCTTAGAATGGCAAGATATCGCAAGCCTGTTTAAGGAAGCAAGCATGCTCACCCACAACGAGACCAGTCGCTGGGCCTATTTTAAGGACGAGCAACGGGTCTGCTTGTTTATCAACGGCCACGCCCAGCCATTAGCAGAATCTAAGAGCTGCCAAGCGCTGGCCCAGCAATTGGCAAATCAGCGCCATGTGAACATCCAAGACATAAACCGCTACCTTAGCGAGCCTGCTTGTCAGGATTTACTGCTAGACTTAATCAACGCTAACTATCTTTATTTTGAAGGCTGATTTCAAGGGGTGCCATGCACGATATTAAAGTCATCGGCACCCGCTGGAACAAAGAACGAGGGGCGCTAAGGGACATACGCCAACAGGTGTTTATCTTAGAGCAAGGGGTGCCGCAGAATCTAGAATGGGACGCGCTAGATGACGGGGCAGAACACTTCATAGCCTATGTGGGCAGCGACGCGGTGGGCTGCGCTCGCCTAGTGGAGCATAAAAAAATTACCCGCATGGCGGTCTTGCAGGCCTACCGCAAACAGGGTGTCGGCCGCAAAATAATCGATCACATCAAGCGTTACGCCAGCCAAAAACGCTATACCCGCTTGCATCTAAGCGCCCAGTGCCATGCCTTCGAGTTTTATCGGCTATGCGGCTTCAATGCCTGCTCCACACCCTATGACGATGTGGGCATCCCCCATATCGACATGGAATGTCTAGTATTCAGCCAAAGCGATGAACCCTCTCAATACCAGCTAGCACACGACAGCAGCCTTTACACCAGTCGCAGCGCCCTAGTCGCCAAGGGCTATTTAGACATACTGTTGAGTCAGTGCGAGCACACAATACACATGTTCTGCGCAGACCTTTCTCACCCCCTCAGCAAAGATGATGGGCTAATATCTACGATAAGACACCTAATCAAGCGTAATCGGCACGTCAAGGTGCAGGTGCTGTTGGCTCAATACCACCCCAGCAACAACGACCACCCCTTGTTTAAACTGATGAGCAGGCTCCCCTCATTCGTTGCAATCCGCCTCAACCCAGATGCCAGCGACAACCTATGGTTGCTGGACGACAGCGCCTGGTTCGCAGCCCATGATACGGCCAGCAGGGTCTGCTATGCCGACCGGGGCAAAGTAAAAACCGAAACAGAGAGATTTAATCGATGCTGGCAAAGTTCAAAAGCCATCCCAGCTGCAAGGCGCTTATCTATTTAGCATGCCTTGTATGTTTCGCATGTCTAAATGGTTGTGGCGAGCCCAGCAAGCAGACCATCGTCACCCTGCACTTCAAGAGCCCCGCCGCCCTCGAAGGCGTCATCCTCGAAAGCCTCAAAGAAGAGGTGAGTGTCGAAATAGCAGGCCAACAAATCATCTTTTTCGCGGCTAAAGACCAATTGCAGGACACCCTTGCGTTATTACGCCTGCTAGATAAGGGGCCAGTCCTGTATCGTCTGAGTTTTAAGGCCGTGAATAAGCATCGTTATTCCACCTCGGCCCTCCCCCCCACCCTCACCTTGGCGGAAGGTGAGTACTCCAGCGTTCGTCATGCCAGCCGCTACAAAATTGAACGCAGAAATGAAGAGCAGTCGTTACTGGTCATAGAAAACCAGACTAAAGACAACTTGCAGCGCCAATTTATTTTAATGAGCCACAGTGAGTGGTTAGAGGTGCAACCCGCCACGCTTAATAGCAGCATAAGCATAAAGATTGATCTACTGGAGGAGTCGAGCCGTTAAGAGCAGAGTATTTAACAGAATAGTATGGTCGCCATGACAAAATGCAAAAAGGCCGACTATTGCTAGTCGGCCTTTTTGGTTTTCTCGCCTAACGTATTAACACGTTAGTCTCTACTGTTGGTGCCCGAGGCCGGAATCGAACCGGCACGACCATAAGTCGAGGGATTTTAAATCCCTTGTGTCTACCGATTTCACCACCCGGGCGGATAATATTGACGAGCAAAATTATCAAATGTGGAGGCGCGAGCCGGATTCGAACCGGCGTACACGGAGTTGCAGTCCGCTGCATAGCCTCTCTACCATCGCGCCTACGTATTTTGATTTGAATATGGCGTGAGCCTAATGCAACTCTTCAAAGCAAAACTTTATTAGCCTTTTGGGCTAACAGCACTCTATTACTAGAATGATTTGGAGCGGGAAACGAGATTCGAACTCGCGACCCCAACCTTGGCAAGGTTGTGCT
>CAJXIK010000170.1 GCA_913054445.1 uncultured Bermanella sp. | reverse complement strand
TGTTTGCAAAACCATTTATAGCGTTGCTCGCCATTGCCTAGCAACAGCTGCGCCTCGCGGCGCGCCATCTTCACAAAGACATTTTGCAGTATGGTGAGTTCGAGACTGAGCCACTCTGGGTTATCTGCCTGGCGGTCATATAGCTCCGTGGTGTCGGCGAGCATCACCTTGCTGGGTTCGAGGGCTTGAATGTAATACTGGCAAGGTTCATCGTTGATGATGGAACTGATGGGGGATAACACTTCCCCGCCCTGATAGAAATGCTGATTCACTTCGTTGCCGTCGGCATCTATGTAATAGACCCGGAGCAGCCCCGCCAAGATGTAACACATCTGCTGGCAATAATCGCCAGCCTTAACCCAGTGTTCTTGGCTGGCAAACTGCTGGCTATGGAATGTTTGCGCGATGCTATGCCAGTCCTTGATGGGCTTCTTAAGTAACCGTTCGAAGCCGTCTCTGAGCTGCTGGTGAGGGTCGTTTTTTTCGGCGCTGGCCATGGCGGGTTCCAAGTTAATATGCCGCTGATGAGGTGCGTGCTTGGGGTGATGGCATCTCAGGCTGAAAACTCTCGGCACAGGACTCGGCCATCTCGCGGCAGAATCTATCGGGCACGTTTTTCGTTAACAGACATCCCGCAGTAGGATAAGGGTAAATTTCATCGTAGCGTTTTATCTCGGTCTGGCTCACGCGGCGATAGATGTGCGAGCGATTAAGTTGGCTAGGGTGGGTAAGGCCCGCGCTGGCGATAATTTCATGGGTGGCTTTTACCGTGGACTGCTGAAAACGTGCGATGCGTTCGGCCTTATCACCCTCTACTAAGCCTTTTACTAGGCTGGGATTTTGCGTGGCGATGCCCACGGGGCATTCGTTGCTGTTACACACTAAGGATTGCACGCAGCCCAAGGCCACCATCATGCCGCGAGCGCTGTTGCAGGCATCGGCTCCTAGGGCGAAATTTTTCACCAGATGAAAGCCGCTAAATACCTTGGCACTGGCGATGACTTTAATGTCTTTTTTAAGGTCGAAGCCGATGAGCGTGTCGCACACAAAACTCAACGCCTCTCGTAAAGGCATGCCCACCGAATTCGAAAATTCTAAGGGGGCCGCTCCTGTGCCTCCTTCGCCGCCGTCTACGGTGATGAAGTCGGGCTGAATCTTGCTGGCGATCATGGCCTTGCACAGCGCAAAAAACTCACTCTTGCGGCCCACCGATAATTTAAAGCCAATGGGCTTGCCCATTGATAGGGTGCGCAGCTCATGAATGAACGCCATCATCTCCATGGGCGTGCTGAAGGCGCTGTGGCACGGGGGCGAATCCACCTGAGTGGCGGCCTTTACGTTGCGTATCTGGGCGATCTCTATGGTGTTTTTGGCGGCGGGTAAGATGCCACCGTGGCCGGGTTTTGCGCCCTGAGATAACTTAATTTCGATCATCTTCACGTTGTCTTTGCAGGCCATGGCGGCAAACATCTCGGCATTAAAGCGGCCGTCTGGGTGGCGGCAACCAAAGTAGCCGGTGCCAATTTGCCATACTAGGTCGCCACCGTGTGCCAGATGATGGGGGCTGACACTGCCTTCCCCGGTGTTGTGGCTAAAGTTGCCTTTTTTTGCGCCCCGATTTAAGGCGCGAATGGCGTTGCTGCTCAAGGCCCCAAAACTCATGGCCGAGATATTTAAGATGCTGGCATCATAGGGTTTTCGGCACTGTGGCCCACCGATGCTGATGCGCGGCTCGGCCCGCTCATGCAGGTTATTGATGGCCGCCATAGAGTGGCCAATCCATTCGTAGCCCACGCGCTGGGTGTCTACCTTAGTGCCGTAGGGAATGGTGTCGCGGCTGCCCTTGGCACGCTGGTAGATCAGCGAGCGGAACATGCGATTGATGGGCACCCCGTCGGTTTCCGATTCGAAAAAATACTGGCGCAAAAATGGCCGTGCAAACTCCATGAACCAGCGGCCGCGACCAATCAGTGGGAAGGTGCGCCACAGGGCATGCTTGTGCTGCAGCATGTCGTAGCTGCCCACCAATATCAGCGGGATAATGAGCAGCAGTGCCCAGATGATGGCTGGCCAAATCAGATAGGTGAGCGCCACGGCGAACAGGGCGAATATTGAACTAACGACAAATTGGGTGCGCATGCAGACTCTTAGGCGAAAATGTTAGGCGGCTATTTTCAGAGGATTTAGCACTAGGGTCAAGGGTAGCGGCACCCCCTGTTAATCCCTCTTAAAAACAGCCGAAAAAAGGAAAGTGTCTATACTGAATTAAACCTGCGTGCCCATATGGCTCGGGGCGATGACAAGGGGCTACGATGCATTATGTTTTTGCTTGAAGGCTATGACCTGCAGCAACGGCGCGAGCAGCACGCTAATAAACGTGTATTCGATGGGGTGCGTGCGTCCGATCATCAGAGTGTCTGTGTCCATGACTATCAGTTTGGGCGCGCAGGCCATCCCCACTTGCCGCGCATTAAAAGCAGCTTACAGGGTTTACAGGCGCTGCTCTCTCCCTACTTAGTGGACATCTGCCAACTGCTATTCCGTGAAGAGAGCGTGGTGGTGGTCATGGCGGAAGGCGGCAGGCCCTCCTTGCAGTCCCTGCTGCGGGACGGCAAGCGTTTCTCTTTGGCTCAAGTGCTGGACATTATCGAACGCATCAGTGCTGGGCTTGAGGCCATGCACGCTAAAAAGCTGCTGCATCAAGAATTAACCCCAGAGAATATCTACCTCAATACAGATGGCTCCGAGGCAAAGTTAGGTGGCTTTGGGGTATTGCGAGACTGTGAACAGCCCGCCCAGTTAGCCCCGCTGGAACGCTTGTTATACCTCTCGCCGGAGCACAGCGGGCGCATGAATCGCACCATAGATAGCCGCAGCGACCTCTATTCACTGGGGGTCGTGTGCTATCAACTGCTGAGCGGTGAGCCGCCATTTCAGGCGGATGATTCTTTGGCGTTAATTCACGCGCACATGGCGCAGCCCGCCAAGGTGCTGCATAGCGTAAATCGTGCCATTCCCCGCGTGGTCTCCGACATCGTACACAAGCTGCTGTCTAAAGAGGCCGAGCATCGTTATCAGAGTGCCAGTGGCTTAAATGCCGACATCCGCGCCTGCTTGCAGCAGTTGGAAGAAGGCGCTGAGATCACCCAGCACTTCGAGGTGGGTAGCCTCGACACCCTAAGCCGCTTCCAAATCCCCGAGAAACTGTACGGCCGTCACGCCGAGGTGCAGCAGTTGCTCAATGTTTTCACACGCAGTGCCAATGGCCATTTTGAGGTGGTGCGGGTGGGGGGGTATTCTGGGGTGGGCAAGTCGGCGCTCATCAACGAAATACAAAAAACCATCGTGGCCCGGCGGGGCATTTATGTAGCGGGCAAATACCAGCAGTTTAAGAAATCCCAGCCCCACAGCGCTATTTTGCAAGTGCTGGCCGACATGGTGCGGCAGGTGCTGGTCAAGCCGCAAAACGAAATAGACGAGTGGCTGAGCAACCTGTTGCCGCGACTCAAGGGAGAGGGGCAGTGCTTAATCGAGGTGCTGCCCATCTTGCAGTCGCTCATCGGTGAGCAGCCCCCCGTGCCAGAACTCAACTCGGTGGAGACCCTAGCGCGCTTTAATCGCTGCTGCGAAGCCTTAATTCGGGCTTTCTCGGCCTATACCCACCCGCTCATCATCTTCCTCGATGACTTGCAGTGGGCCGACCTGGCCAGCCTTAACCTCATCGAACACTTACTAGGCTGTAACATTCCTTGCTGCATGCTGATCATGGCTTATCGCGACAACGAGGTGGACAGTCATCACCCCTTTAGTGTGTTGCTGCACAAGCAACAAGAACAGGGGCAGGCCATGGCGGAGATCGCCTTACAGGCGTTAAGTTTGACAGATGTGCAACAGATGGTGGCCGACACTCTGCATCAAAAACTGGCCGACATCATGCCTCTCGCCCAAGAGCTGATGGCCAAGACCCAGGGTAACCCCTTCTACTTGATTCAACTGTTTAGTGCCTTGCAGCAAGAGGGGCATATTGTGTTTAGCGCCGAGCAAGGCTGGTCTTGGCACATGGCGGGCATTCGTCAGGCGAGTCTCAGCGGGGGAGTGGTGGCGCTCATGAGCCGCAAGATAAAAAAATACCCACAAGGCACCCAGGACATGCTGAACATGTGTGCCATCCAGGGGGCCGAGTTTACCCTGGGCATGAGCGCGCTCGTGTTGGGGCAGGCCATAGATGCCGCCTATCAAGCGGTGTTACCCGCCATAGAGGATGGCTTGATTCAGAGCTGGGGGGAGTGCTTTAAGTTTGCGCACGATAAAATTCAAGAATCCTGCTATGCCTTATGCTCGGCGCAGGCGTGCAATCAACGCCACTGGCAGGTGGCACAGCAGATGCTAAATGGCCTAGACGAGGCGGCCATAGAGGGTGAAATATTTGCCATCGTCACCCACCTAAACCACGGCAGCGAACAGCTGGCGGATGACCAGCAAAGAGTCGATATCGCGGGTTTCAACTATCGCGCGGGCATCGCTGCCCAACAGGCATCGGCTTTCGGCCCAGCACTGTCTTATTTTAAGCAGAGTAAAACGTACCTTAGCGATGAAATTTGGCAGCAGCAGCCAGGCTTCGCCTTTGAGTTGCATTTTGCCCTGGCACAGATGGCGTATACCTGTAGTCAGTTCGAGCTGGCCGAAGAGATCATTAAGCTGTGTATGCACCACGAAGACGAGCAAGTGACCATCACCCCAGTGGTGCAGCTCTACCTAGACTTACTATTTTCCTGTAGCCGTCACGCCGAGGGCATCGCCTTTGGCCTCGCTAAGCTGCG
>CAJXIK010000169.1 GCA_913054445.1 uncultured Bermanella sp. | reverse complement strand
CCATCTTGCTGTTCGGTGCCGCAACCAGCTAAACCCAGCGCCATGACAGCGCTGGCTAAAATTGTTTTTTGAATATTCATAATGTTTCCTTATTATCTTTAAAAGCGCTAGAAGCTGCTTTCAAACCCTAAATTTAAACCAAAGGTACGCGGTGTGCTCTCGCCATCCACTTCTATGGTGTCCAGGCTGTAACGTAAATCGAGGTTGACGTTGCCAAATAAGCTGAAGCCTGCGTTGACCATAGTGAGTTCACTGCCCACCTGGTTTTGGCTGATGCCCACGCGTACGCCGATGGCGCGCGAAGACACATAGGCGGCCGAGGCGGTGAGCCACTGGTACTCATCTCCCACTGGGTCACGTACCGGCTGTAAATCGTAGGAGGTGGCTAAACGCCAGCGCTTGTCGGCGCTGTTAAGGGCGGCATCGGCGGTGGCCTGGCTGGTCATGACATGGGTCTCTTGCAGCGCGAGGCGTTCTTGTCCGGCAAAATATAAGGCGGTAAAGCAGTTGCTTTCGCTGGTGTTGCTGGGGGCGTTGCTACAGTCTTGACCCAGTGCGCCAAAATCAAACTCGGGTTCGTTGATGTTGCGCCAGGTGAAGCCTAGGTGGTAGTTGTCGGCTTCCCAGATAAGGCCTAGGTCCATGCCTATGTCGGTGGATGTCACCTGGTTGTTGTCATAGTCATCGGTGATGACATCTGCTAAATCGTCGTCTTCATCTATGTTTAAGAGGCCAATCACCTGCTTGGAAAGGCTTAGGCTGTACATGTTTAAACGTACTCCCGCCAGTAAGCGACCAGCCACATGTTCGTTGAGTTTGTCTGTCACTAGGTTGTCGAGTTCACGGCTGTAACCGAGGCCAAGAGTGGTGTATTGCACGCTTTTTATATAGGCAGCTGTATTGGTTTCATAGCTGTCACTGGGCTCATTAAAGACCAGATCATCGTCTAGTATGGATATTTTGGCGGTCACACCGCCCACTAGGTCGATGGACATGACACCACCCAGTAGATCGGAGCGCATTAGAAGTGGTGCCAGTGGTGCCACAAATTGCACGTCTATTTTCATGTAACCGGCATCGCCCAGTTTATGGCGTAGGTTATTGTTGTAGTCGTTGATGACGCGGTCGGCATCGCTGGAACTCACGTTGTCTAGATCCATGTCATCCATTAACTGGTTGACGTCATCGGCAAAGTTGTCCGCGTCACCCAGTTCCACAGATATGCCGCTAGAGCCTAGGTAGCCCCAACGGAAGTTGTCATCCTTGTTTAGTACCGCTTCGGCCGCTGCTGGGTTATAGAGTACCGATAATCCAGTTTGTGGGCTGGGGCTGGTGCCGAGGGTCATGAGTGCGCCAGGTTGAGTTACCACAGGCGCTGCCTGTGATAATGCCGGCAGCACCAGTGCTGCCGCCGCAAGATATTTTTTCATGTTGTGCCTTGAGTTTTAAATAGAGAACACGTCCATGTGTTGTTTTTAGAATGCGTTATTTTTAATTTTTTGAGGGCGCGAACTATATCATAAAATGGTGGATGCTCAATGTTGCCAGAGCATGGTCAATAAGGCTTATGCAGGATTTTTAATGAAATCTAATCGTGTTTGGTCTGTTAGCGCCACCTGTGCCTTAGCCATGTCTTAATCGGTCGTATGTCATTTGCTGTTTGTTGCTTATAGCGCCGTCGCAATTTTTACTTGTCATGCTCTCATGGGACCTCTATATTTCTTAGATGCAAAATTTACACATCATTCGATTCTCTGCTCTAAACATAATCCTTCGCATGCGAGCCTGCCAATGGCTGCGCAGGCAAATGGTCGTGTTTTCGAAATGAGTTAAATTTTTTGCTCACTGTATTTCAAAAACCGCGGCCTAGTCCGCGGTTTTTTCGTTTCAGGAGGAACGAAAAACCATGAAGCTTGTATCGATATACGCAGCCGTCGTTTTAATTTGGTCCACCACGCCGTTAGGCATTCGCTTTAGTGTGGAATCGTTGGATTTTATTCAGGCGTTGGCCATGCGCATGGGCTTGAGCCTAGTGCTGTGTGTGGTGTTATTAAAAGTGCTGCGCATTCCATTTATGTTCTCGCGCGCGGCGTTTATGGGCTATGGCCTGGGAGCCATCGCCGTGAGCGGGGCCATGCTGTGTGTGTATTGGGCCGCACAAACGTTAAGCAGCGGCCTCGTGTCGGTGATGTGGGGCTTAACCCCGTTGATCGTCGGCATTTACGGGCGCATGTTGTTGCCCAACGGGAAGTTTGGGATGAATCGTTTGTTGTGCATGGGCTTAGCGGTCTTGGGTTTGTATATTATTTTTTCCCAGCAGGTGAGCCTTGGCGAACACATGGTGGTGGCGCTGGTGGTATTGCTGCTGGGCATTAATTTACAGAGTGTGAGTTCGGTATTAATACAAAGGCTACAGGCGATGCCGGGTTATGAACCCTTGCATCCTTTGGTGCAAACCACCGGGGCGCTGTTGTTATCTATGCCTGCGTATGGGCTGGTGTGGTTTTTCTTTAGCGGGCCCTTGCCCGAGCAAGTGGGTTGGTTGTCTGTGGGGGCGGTAGTCTATTTGGCCACCTTTGGTTCGGTGGCAGGATTTATTGGCTATTTTTATTTGTTGAATAATATGTCGGCGGATGACGTGTCGTTAATTACTCTCATCACGCCGGTATTGGCCTTATTGTTAGGCACCTATGTGGCGGGCGAACAGTTGCACCCGAATACCTGGCTCGGCTCGCTGACGATCATGCTGGCCCTGTTGGTTAATCAGCAACAGCAGGTACGCCAAGCCTTTAAGTCCATGGGCAAAATTAGGTTAAGAAAAGCCTAAGAAAAACGAAAAGTTGGCCGATACCCCTTTCAAGACATGGGATTAAAGCACCCAAAATTTGCAAGGAGTACGAGCATGAAACAATGGGTATGGCTGCTGGGTGTGAGTCTTTTGGTTCTCTCATTGGGGGGTTGTAGCATGCTGGGTTTTGGCGACGACGATGAAGAGGAGGCGGAAGAGGGAGTGGCGCGCGAAGAAGAGTCTATGCTCAAGCCCATCTCCACCAATGTGGACCCCGTCGCCCCACTTATCTTGCGGGTGGTGGGCTATGGGGCGGTGAACCCTAAGGCGAAATCTAAAGGGCAAAGCAAAGTGCAGCAGCGCCTGATGGCCATTCGTGCCAGCCGCCTCGATGCCTATCGGTCCATGGCCGAGCGGGTATACGGTGCCAAGATCAGCGGTAGTTCCACGGTGCGAGACCTAGTGGTGCAAAACGACAGCTTCCGCAGCTATGTGGATACCTTTATTCATGGGGCGCGGGTGGTGTCGGCCGATGTACTGGAAGATGGCAGTGTGGAGACCGTGCTGGAGATGGTGATCGACGCCGGTTTTCGTAACTGCCTAACCACAGAAAACAGCATGCGTTTCAACTCGGATTGTCATAAGCCCATCATGATGAATGGCAAGGGCGGGGGCTTACGCTCTAGCCGTTATCAGAATGTGAACCGGGTGCAAAGCCAATCGAGCATTCCTGAGACCAATCATTACTTTGTCGATTAACTAAGCGGGTTTTGCGCATAGGCTAAAAACAGGTACGAGGGCAGCCTCTGCCCGACACTTTATCCCTTTAATTTAAGCCGGAGACCCACCATGCGCATGACTATTCTGTTGCTCATTTTTGTCAGCGCCATCAACGGTTGGGCGGTGGAACTCACCTCGGTGGGGGTGGCGGCCATGGGCAAGAACCTAGAGGAAACCCGCGAGCAAGCCATTCGCGATGCCATTCGCCAGGCATCTTTACAGTTAGGTGGCTCCATTCATTCTTCGCAGATGCTGGTGGATGGTTTAGTGACGCGGGATCAGATGAGCCTCAAGAGCAACGGCCAGTTTCGTCATGTGCGTGTATTACAGGAAACAATCAGGCAAGGGATTTTAGAGGTTAAGATTCGCGTCGAATTTATGCAGGGAGGGCAGTGTGAGGTGAATCAGGGCAACGGCTATCGCAAGGCGGTGGCGGTGGCGGGTTTTGCCCTGCAAAGTCCCAAGCAGGCAAGCCTGGGAGGGTTAAATAATATCGAGCAACGGCTCTCGGGGGTGATGGCCAACACGATCAATGGGCATCATCGGCTGCATGCCATGGACAGCGGCCATGTGCTGTTGTTTTCCAGCGTGGACAGGGCCCCTTCGTCGCAGAACAACGTGCAGCGCTTAAGCAACAGCGTAGAACTGGCAACAGAGCTGGGAGCGCAGTTTGTGGTCAGCGGTGTGATTAGGGACTTGGCCATGATTAACCCAGATGCCTCCGAGCCTCGGGCCTGGGATGCGCCCCTAGACTTCTTAGGTCTGTCACGGCAAAAGCGGCAACGCAACTTTGTGCTGGATGTGTACGTGCACGATGGCATCAGCGGTTCCTTAATGTTTCAAAATACCTACGCCACCTCGGGTATTTGGCATTATGGCGATCATCATAAAACCGGGTTTGCCACCCCTGAATTTTGGAAGAGCGATTTTGGCGGTCAGGTAAAGTCGCTGCTCTCTAAGGTGGTGACGGATCTCAACAGCAATCTGGGCTGCCAGCCCTATATGGCCAAGATCATAGATACTCGTGGCAACTATATTCGCCTAGATACTGGGGGCAGCGTCGGCATGCGCCCTGGCGATGAGTTAACCGTGTTTCGCAGCAGTACCTTCTTCGACCTAGATCAGCAGGGCCTCATGCAGTTGCATGACACTAAGGTGAAGGCCACCATTACTCAAGTGCAGCCCAGATTTGCTATCGCTAAATTAGATAAGACTCCAAGCCGATATGCCATTCAACGTGAGGATGTGGTGGTGGCTTGGTAA
>CAJXIK010000168.1 GCA_913054445.1 uncultured Bermanella sp. | reverse complement strand
TCGAGCCATCATCATAGGGCCATCTCAAACCGCAGCAAAATCAACGCTGTTTACTAGCAGTCGACCCTCTAGAATCCAGTCGGGCCATGATCGCAGCCATCTCATCGGCCTGATCCATGACCTGGCGGCTCTTAGCTTGAGCGCGGGCGGCCTTCTCATCGGCTAGCTTTTCTTTGATCATCCGCTCTTTGGCGGCGTTGCCGGTGCGGCCACTGGATATTTTTTCGTTCACAGCCTTGCTGGTGCGCTTGGGGCTCGCGGCCTTGCTGATGGCGAGGGCGGCGGCAGACACGGGGCGCGCGCGGGATTTTACGCTGGACTTTAGCGGGGCCATAGTGGCGATGCTGGTCTTGCCCAGGGAGGTCTTGATGCCCACTAGGCTGCGGCCGTCGTAGGTTTCCATGGCCTCGGCAAACAGGTCTTTTAGTTCTTCGCGGTCATGGGCTACGGCAAAGTCTTCGACGGTGAAGTTTTGTACGCCGAAGTCGCGGAAATCCTTGTAAATTTGCGCCTTAATGCCGAGCGCCATGGCCTCTTGCAGTTGCTCAAAGCGCTCATCGCTGCTGTCCTTACAGGTGCCTACCCAAACGTCTTCGGTGGTATTGTTGGTAATGGTAAAAACAAGCATGCAAGGTAACCTATGTAAAACAATTGGCAGCTAAAACGATCGAACAGCCGTGCCAAATAAGCAAAAGGGCCGCGCATTGTAATGATGAAAAATAAAAAAGGTAG
Source organism: uncultured Bermanella sp. (assembly GCA_913054445.1). GTDB lineage: Bacteria > Pseudomonadota > Gammaproteobacteria > Pseudomonadales > Oceanobacteraceae > Bermanella. The sequence continues at coordinate 4,131 of CAJXIK010000168.1, read as the reverse complement.
GCTTGATTTTTAAGTTTTTTTTAGAACAGATGTAAGCGCCCGTGAGCGCCCCTAAATTCAGCTTTGTCGCCGGGCTCTCGTTAAAAATTCGCGGCCCAGTTCAGCAACTTCGCCAGTTTGCACTACAGTTATGGAAGGGGGCTAGGGTGAATATTAGGGGGCCTCTAATAATGGCTATGCTGCCTCTGGGAGACCATGGACAAGACGTTAGTGCGCACAGGCAGTTTATTCTTTGGCTCCTTGGCATTTAAGATTCCTCTGCTGTTTATCATTATGCTGTCATTTATGATGGGCACCTTCCTGTGGGTCATGGAAAACCATGGCAAACCCCTGTTATTAAACGTGGCCAAGCAGCAACTGCGGGAAACCGGTGAGAGCATAGTGGCGGTGCTTAGCGAACGGCTGGCACTCACCGCTTCATTGGTGACCAGCATGGCCAACAGCGCCGAGGCCCTGCCCAAGGATGCGGCCCTCTACAAGACCGTTATCAAGCGCCAATTGGATTACCTAGGTACCGAGCACTTCATCGCCGGGGGTGGGGTCTGGCCCGAGCCCTACGCGTTTGCCCGTGGGCAGCAACGGCACAGCTTCTTTTGGGGCCGCGACCGCAGCAATCACCTGCAATACTTTAACGACTACAACCTGCCCGAGGGTAACGGCTATCACCATGAAGAGTGGTATGTGCCTGGGCGTTATGTGGCTAAGCAGAGCGTGTATTGGTCACGCTCATACATGGACCCTTATTCCTTGCAGGCCATGGTCACCGCCACCGCCCCTATGTATCGGGATGATCAGTTCTATGGGGTGGCCACGGTAGACATTAAACTCGAGGGGCTCACCGAATTACTGGCCGCCGAGGCCAAAAAATTTAAGGGCTATGCCTATGCGCTAGACAGAAACGGCACCTTTCTGTCCTTCCCCGACGACGCCATCAGCAAGCGCACCTATCTAGATGAAAACCAAAATGAAATAGTGGAATACCTCAACATCGGTGAGGTGGCAAAAACAAATGAGTCTATTCCCAACATCATCGCCACCCTTAGCGAACTAGAGAACATCAGCAAGCTTAATAGTAAGCTCATTCAGCGCGCCCAAGAGATTGCCGCGAGCAGCTATCAAATAGAACTCACGGAAGCCCACCGCATCATCAGTGTCATCGCCGACCCATTCAAACACAAGGGCCTAGGCACTACCTTCATCAAGGAGGTGGCCATGGCGCACGACCCTATCCTCAAGCAGGCGGTGCTCATCAATGTATTTCATGTGCCCAACACTTACTGGAAGGTGGTAACTGTGACCCCCACTAGTGTGGTGGGGGCCAGCAGTGATCAGATTAAAGAAGCGGTCGTGATGAGTTTCGTCTATGTGCTTGGGGTGGGTCTGTTAGTCGGCTTCATTTACCTGTATCACATTCTATTGTCGCCATTGCAGTCCATGTACCGCCAGCTCAAGGGTCACAACGAGGGCCTGATCACCGGTATCGAGCAGGGTGAGCTGGGGGCCTTGGCTCGCCAGTATAATAAGCGCAGCACCGAGTTATTGTGTGCCAATCAAGACCTCGAAAAATTACTGGTCGAGGCGCAGCAAGCCAGCGTGGCCAAGACCCATTTTCTAGCCAACATGAGCCATGAGATTCGTACCCCCATGAACGGGGTGCTGGGCATGCTGAATATCCTCGTGCGCGGCGAATTGAATAGTCAGCAGCTGCACTATGTGCAGGTGGCTAAGTCCAGCGCCGACAGTTTGCTAATATTAATCAACGACATCTTGGACTTCTCAAAGATCGAGGCGGGCAAGCTGGATATAGAAGAGATTGAGTTTGACCTGCGCAGCCTGCTCTGTGAATTTACCGTGACCATGGCGCACTTAGTACACAACAAGGGGCTAGAACTGGTGCTCGACATCAATGACCTCGAATGCAGTTGGGTCAAGGGCGATCCGGGCAGAATTCGCCAGGTGCTCACTAACCTCGTCTCCAACGCCATTAAATTTACCGAAGATGGTGAAATATTAATAAAGGTGGCGGTGAAGGACGCGGGAGATATGGGCCTCGTGCTGTTTGCCTGTGTCAAGGATACCGGCATCGGCATCCCCAAGGCCAAGCAGGCTATTTTATTCGAGTCTTTTTCCCAGGTGGATGCTAGCACCACTCGACAGTACGGCGGTTCGGGCCTAGGCCTGGCCATCTGCAAACAACTCTGCGAATTGATGGATGGCTCCATCAGTGTGTTTAGTGAAATGGGCAAGGGCAGCAGCTTTGAATTTACCGCCAGCCTGCAAAAAGGCACACGCACGATGCTGGAGATCCCACAGGTTAACCTGCGCAACAAATACATCTTGCTGGTGGATGATAATCAAACCAACCTGCTGGTGCTCAGTGAGTTACTGCAAGGCTGGGGGGCGGTGGTGAGCGAGGCCATAGACGGGCGCGAGGCGCTGCAAATCATGCATAAACACCCGCCATTTGATGCGGTGATCCTCGACATGCAGATGCCGTTCATGGACGGCGAGCAACTGGGGCGACAAATCCGCGAGCAGCAAAAATGGGATGAGGTAGCCTTAATCATGATGACCTCAAAGAGCGAGCGCGGTGACGCTAAGCATTTCGCCGACATGGGCTTTGCCGGTTATCTCACTAAGCCGGTGGTGCCCGCGGACGTGCATGATGCGCTGATGATTGCCCTCGAAGGCGGCGCGGTACTGGCTCAGGCGGAGCCGTTGGTGACTCATCACCACCTAGAGACCCTGCGCGGGCTAGATAGCCATCAGGCGCTAACGAAGGTGGGCAATTTACCCCGCCTGCTATTGGTGGAGGACAACATCATCAATCAGGAGGTGGCGCTGAATATTTTGGGCGACCTAGGCTACCAAGTGGAGGTGGCCGAGAATGGTCGGGTGGCCATCGAGATGTTAGTGAAAGCCACGGCTGACAGCCGCTATGATGCCATCTTGATGGATTGTCAGATGCCGGTCATGGACGGTTACGAATGCACCCAGCAAATACGCGGCGGCCATCATAATATTGTTAATCATGCCATTCCTATCATCGCCATGACCGCCAATGCCATGAAAGGGGATCGAGAGAAGTGCCTGCAGGCGGGCATGGACGATTACCTGGCCAAGCCCATCGATATGTTAGCCTTGCAGGAAAAGCTTAAGCAGTGGCTGGCGGCTTAATGCACGGCAGCGTTCTATGTGTATGCGCCTTGTTGCTGCCGGCCTGTAGCCAGTTGCCCACTGCTCAGTACGGCGAGATTCAATATGACTACGTGGTGGCTAGCCCCTATAAATTAACCCCAGCCCATAAAAATATTTACTTTGCACTAGACGCCGAAGACGTCCTTTTGCCGGCAGGCCCCCTGTTGCTCGCCACCCTTAACTTAAAGCGAGTGCTACAAAAGTCGCAGGCGCAGGTCGTGGTGTACATTCACATGGCCAATTCTTTTTTAATTTCTAGGCCCGCCGGAATGCGCCGCGAGGTGCCCATTCAGCGTGCCCACATTCGCACTCATTATAACGTCGAGGTGGTGGACGTGCTGGCAGATACCCTCATCGATCAATTTAGCGGGGCCGGAAATTACCCCATCGAGGCGCTGGATTTTTTTGCAAAGCCATTAAATCGCCAAGCGCTAAAAGAGGCGTTCAATGGCGAGTCCGGCACCGCCCGTCATGAGGTGGTGAACACCGTTTGGACACAGCTTACGCAAGGTTATTTACAGCGCATCGAGGTGATCTTCGCCCACAAAAAATACCGTTTAGTGAGTGAAGTGGCAGCGGAACCCAAACTTGCGCAGGCCTTCGGCAGATTAAAGCAGAATAACAAGCAAGCGGCGGTGCAAGCCTTGCGGATTTACAACGGCCTCATTAAAAAATATAACAAACCCGAAGATGAAACGAGTGAGGTGCTGACCTCATACATCGAGCAGGGCATCACCGTGAGTACGAGCATCATCAATCACGAACACGAGGACAGGTATCCGTAGGCCCTCGCCCGGTTAAATTAGTCATTGTTAAAGCGCCCTCGTGTTAGACAAGCTAAGTGCTGTCAATTTCAGTCATGGGCAAGCGCAGGGCAGTCGCATTAAAATTAAAGTCGTACCACTGCGCTTTCCCCGCCAGCCTGAAATGGTG
>CAJXIK010000167.1 GCA_913054445.1 uncultured Bermanella sp. | reverse complement strand
CGGGGTCTTGATGCCAGTGGCGAGCATGTCCATGCGGGTCTTGATGGGCATCACAAAGGCATTGGTTAACCCCGGGAAATTAATTTTTTGATTGAGTTCGTCTACGATGTCTTGGCTGCTGATGCCCGCGCGCCACTGGCTCTTGTCTTTAAACTGAATCACGGTCTCGATCATGGTTAACGGTGCTGGGTCGGTGGCAGTTTGCGCACGGCCTATCTTGCCAAACACGGTCTTCACCTCGGGCAGGGTCTTAATGATTTTGTCGGTCTGCTGCAAAATTTGCCGCGCCTTACCCACAGAGATACCGGCATAGGTGGTGGGCATGTACATTAAATCCCCCTCGTCTAGGGGCGGCATAAATTCGCTGCCGGTCTGGCTCAGGGGATAGAGGGCGCTGCTGGCCAACAACAGGGCAATGAGCAACACGCTCTTAGGATAATGCAACGCCTGCCTAAGCAAGGGCCGGTAGAGGCCGACAAACCATCGGTTTAACGGCTGCTGTTTTTCATCGGCAATTTTACCGCGAATAAAGTAGCCCATTAATACTGGCACTAGGGTGATGGCCAGCGCCGCCGCCATGGCCATGGCATAGGTTTTAGTGAGCGCCAGCGGGGTGAATAGCTTGCCTTCCTGAGCTTGCAAGGTGAACACCGGCAAAAAACTAAGGGTGATGATTAGCAGCGAGAAAAATAACGCGGGCCCCACCTCCTGAGCCGACTCGGTGACAATTTGCCACCGATTGTGTTTGCCGACGGTTTGCCGGGCAAAGTGTTTGTGCAGGTTTTCGATCATCACGATGGCCCCATCCACCATGGCCCCGATGGCGATGGCGATGCCCCCTAGGGACATAATGTTGGCGTTGACACCCTGCCAATACATGATCATAAACGCCCCCAAGATGGCCACCGGCAGGCTCACCAACACCACGAGGGAGGAGCGAAAGTGAAACAAAAACAGCATGCAAATAAAGGCCACCACCAGGAATTCTTGCGCCAGTTTTTCCATGAGGTTACGGATGGCGCTGGCAATTAAGTTGGAGCGGTCATAGGTCACCACCACCTCGACCCCGTCGGGCAGGCTGGGCTTTAGCTGTTCAAGTTTTTGCTTCACGGCCGCGATGGTGGCCTGGGCATTTTCACCGAAACGCATGACCACTATGCCCCCCACCACCTCGCCTTCGCCATTCAACTCGGCGATACCACGGCGCATCTGTGGCCCCACCTGCACCAACGCGATGTCTCCCAACAACAGGGGCGAGCCCTTGCTGTTGACCCCCAGGGGAATATTTTTTATGTCGTCTACATTTTGTATGTAGCCGTTGATGCGCACCATGTATTCCGCCTCGGCCAGCTCTAGCACCGAGGCACCGGATTCACGGTTGGCCAGCTTGATGGCGTTGTGCACATGGTTGAGCGGAATGCCGTAGGCGCGTAATTGGAGCGGGTCGATCTGTACTTGGTATTGGCGCACCATGCCGCCCACGGTAGCCACCTCGGAGACGCCGGGCACGCTTTGCAACTCGTATTTTAAGAACCAGTCTTGCAGGCTGCGTAATTCACTGAGGTCGTGTCTGCCGCTCTTATTCTGCAGCGCATAATTAAAGACCCAACCCACGCCGGTGGCATCTGGGCCCAGTTGCGGTTTGGCGGCGCTGGGCAGTTTACTGGTGACCTGCGACAGGTATTCTAACACCCGCGAGCGGGCCCAATACATGTCGGTGCCATCTTCAAAAATAACGTACACATAGCTGTCGCCAAAAAAACTAAAGCCGCGCACGGTGGTGGCCTTGGGCACGCTTAACATGGCGGTGGTGAGCGGATAGGTGACTTGGTCTTGCACCACCTGCGGAGCCTGCCCCGGGTAGGAGGTCTTCACGATCACCTGCACGTCGGAGAGATCTGGAATGGCATCTACTGGGGTATTTTTCACGCTGTACAGGCCCACGCAAATGAACACTAGGCTCGCGAGCATGACCCACTGCCGGTTCTGCACCGACAGCTGAATGATTTTTTTAATCATAATGCTTTGTGATCCGCGGCGGGTGACTGCATACGCGTTAATTCGGCGTCGATGCTGGATTCGCTGTCGATTAAAAACTGAGCACTGTGTACGACGCTTTGGCCCACGCTTAAACCGGCGCTAATTTGCGTCAGCCCCTGGCTTTCGATGCCCGCCCTCACTTTCACCGAGCGAAACTTACCAGCCCCCAGTGCCAACACCACGCGCTGCATGCGGGCGCTGTGAATGATGGCCGCGCTGGGCACCACCAGTGCCCCCTCGATGGCGCTGGCGGTGATGTCCAGCTGCGCAAACATGTTGGGTTTCAGCAGGCGTTTCTTGTTGGGAAAAACGATGCGCGCCTGCAACGTACGGTTCTCGCCGTTGAGCACCGGGAAAATAAAATCCACTTTGCCAAACCACTGGCGATCTGGGTAGGCCGCCAGAGTCATCTTCACCGGCAAGCCCGCTTGCAGCCAGCTGGCTTGGCGCTCGAAGACCTCGGCGATGACCCAGATAGTGTCTAGGTTGCCGGTGCTCAGGATCTCCAGTTGCGGTTGAATGTACATGCCCTGCCGCGCGCCGAGGCTGGCGATGTAGCCATCGCGCAGCGCATAAAACGTAAGCAACTGGCGTACCTTTTTGCTTTTTTCGAGGCCGCTTATTTGTTGCTGGTTGATGCCCAGGGCGCGCATCTTTAATAGCGCCGCCTCAATCAGGCTGTTATTTTTGGTGAGGATGGCCGCCAAGTATTCTTCTTGGGCATAGACCAGTTCGGGGCTGTAGAGGTCGAATAACTTCTGCCCTTTGCTCACCTTGTCGCCCACGCTGCTCACGTACAGGGTCTCGATCCAGCCATTCACCCGCACATGGTAGTGCTGAATGCTCGATTCATCGTATTGCAGAAAGCCCGCGCTTTGAATGTTGCGGTGCAGGTCGATACGCCTGACCTTAGTCACCTTAACCCCTAGGCTGTTTTCTACCTGCGGGGAAATCAGCACCGTACCGGCTGGCTGTTCTGCACTATTTTCGGCGCTCTTTTCTGCAAAGACCGGCACCAGCGCCATGCCCATGGGCGACAAACCCGCTTCATCTCGGCGGTAGTTGGCATCCATGGGGGCCACCCAGTACAGAGGTTTTTGTTCACTGTCTGCGCGGTTGACCACACCGCTGCCGTACAGGCTTAACCAAGCGTAGGAGATCGCGGCCCCCAGCAGTAACGTTAGGGACGGCACCACAATTGTTTTAAGGTTCATGCGTGTTTACTCGAGATGTTTACGGGTGCCAGCGGTACTCAGGAAGATGCTAGGCACAGTTATTTAGACGCAACTCTGGTGTATTAAGCAAAGATGGGAGGGCGATACGGGCTTTGTGTTGGGCTAACGATTGGCTGGGCAGGGCGAGCCAACAGATAAATAATAGAGGGATAGTGCGCAGATAAATTCAATTGTACATTCAACAAACCGGCACAGCCCCAGCAGCAACCACAATCGGTTGGGCCGCAGCAGTCTGTCGCGTCGCTGCCTGCGACGGCGCTTATCGTCGGCGCGGGCGGGTGCTCGTGACAAGACATAGTCTGGCCGCTGGTGTTCATAGCAGGCAGCACAGTGTATGACAGGCCTAGACTCTGGGCCGCCATCAGCGCTGTTAATATGAAGACTAAGGCTCGCTGCAAAATATGAATCCTATTGGTGGGCCATGAGTATAGTGGCAATCGCTGGCCGGGCTCAATGACCCGGCACAAATGAATGTATGCTGACGCCGATGCTGGCCGCATCCAGTTGCGCCGCCGAAATAATTTCTAGGCGAAAATACTCGCTTATTAAATGGCTTGCCTGGCTGCTTATTTCTTGGTTCACGCCATTAACCAGCATGGCCCCATCGGTAGTGGGCACTAAGCCCTTCACCCGCGTTAAATTTAAACTCAGCAAATAGGACAACAACTTATCCATATCTATCCTCTGCGCGGCATCTAGTTCGATGGTATAGGTAAAGAATGATGGCTGAGTTTGCGGGCTGCCATGAATCAACCACCTGGGCTCATGTTGCGGCGCTTGCTGCCACCATTGCATGGGCACTTGCCCGTCACTCACCAGCAAGCCGGGGCGCTGATATTTTTTTAATAGGCGGGCAAATTCGTCAAGGTCGGCGGCGCTGGCCAGCTCTTTTTTATTGGCGATAAACAGGTCGGCCACCGCCAGTTGCCTCTGGTATATGTCGTGTTGGCGATAACGAGAATGGGCTAAGTGGCGCGCATCAACAAGAGTCAACACGGCCTCGATTGTCAGCAGATTTTGATACTGGGGCTGTTGCAGCAGCTCGATAATTTTATCTGGGTGGCCGAGGCCGCTGGGCTCAATGAGGATACGTTGGGGCCGCTCGAAGCGAATGATTTTATTGAGCGCCGTTTGAAACAACAGCGGGGTAGCACAACACAGGCAGCCGCCAGCAACCTGACTGACCATCACCTCGGCGTCATTTAAGAGCTCGCTGTCGAGCCCAGTCTTGCCAAATTCGTTGAGTAGCACCACCCATTTTTCATGGGCGGGCCGTTGCTTTAACAAGGCTCGCAGAGTGGTGGTTTTACCCGTGCCCAAGAAGCCGGTGACAATATGAATGTGTATCACGGTTTAAATCATGCCCTCATCGAGTGCCACCGCCATGGCCTCGGCCAGCTGCTGACAATCGGCCACGAACGCCTCCTGCCATGGCCCCTTACACAGCACGATCTCTTGCACCCAACGCCACTTCAAACCGGTTAATATGCTATTGAGGGCACGGCAGGTGCCCGTGCCATCGTGACCGGCCCGCACCACCGCCGCCACCGGCAGGCCCTGCTTTTGTTCTAGGCACGGGTAATAGATGCGATCGAA
>CAJXIK010000166.1 GCA_913054445.1 uncultured Bermanella sp. | reverse complement strand
CTATGAAGACCATAATGAAAGCAGCCGTCAAAACCATCAGCGTCGCCCTCGTGATTTTATTGACGGCCTGCTCCAACGCAGAATCCACCGCCATGGATGAGCACACGTTACCAGCAGAACTCCAGGGCTTGCAGGTGGCCACCTTCGCCGGGGGCTGTTTTTGGTGCACCGAGGCCGATTTCGAAAAACTAGAGGGGGTAAAAGAGGCCATATCGGGGTTCAGTGGCGGCACCATCAAAGACCCTTCGTACCAACAGGTGGCATCTGGGGCCACCCGTCATATAGAAGCGGTACAAGTGTATTACGATGCCAGAATCGTCTCTTATGAGGCACTGCTGCACGCCTTCTGGCAGATGATCGACCCCACGGATGCCCGTGGCCAGTTTGTGGATCGCGGCCACCAATACAGCCCTGCAATCTTTTATCATTCCGCGCAACAAAAACAAGCCGCACAAGCATCCCGCGATGCCTTGGGTAAGAGCGGTCGCTACCAGAAGCCATTGGCCACCGACATCCGAGCCTTCGAGCATTTTTACAACGCCGAGGACTACCACCAGGATTACCATCAGCGCAACCCCATACGTTACAAATACTACCGCTACAACTCGGGCCGCGATGATTACCTGCAAAAAATTTGGGGCGATGAATTACATAAGAGTTTAAATAAGGAAATTAAAGACCCTAAAAAAATGGCCGAGCGCTCGGCCTACCACAAGCCCAGCGATGCCCTGTTAAGGCAGAAGCTCACTAAGCTGCAATATAACGTCACCCAAAATGACGACACCGAGCGCCCTTATGACAACGCATACTGGAACAACAAGCAGGCGGGTATCTATGTGGATGTGGTGAGCCAGGAACCGTTGTTTTCATCCACCCATAAATACGACTCGAAGACCGGCTGGCCGAGTTTTTATGAGACCATAGCCCAGCAGCATGTGGTGCAGAAGACGGATTATAAGATGATTTTTCCCAGAACCGAGCTGCGTAGCCGCGATGGGGATTCTCACTTAGGCCACCTGTTCGATGATGGGCCTGCACCCAGCGGCTTACGTTACTGCATAAACTCGGCGTCGTTGCGCTTCATTGCCAAGGCGGATCTTGAGAAAGAGGGCTACGGAGCGTTTTTACACTTATTTAACTAAAGCGTATAAATCACGTACGAGGCCACCCCGTGGCCGACCCCAGTCCTTACATACACCCTTCCCTATCTTCCCTCATCCTGCCATTCAACCCTTTTTAACAACTCTCTAACCGCTTACGGGCTTAATGGCCGTACATCCGTGTTTAGTCATGCTGAGTCATGAAAAGTTGACGCTAATCATGTTTCATCACAGCCGCAAAGCTTACTATTAACAACAGTATTTAAGCATTTGACTAGTGATCCTAGTAGGAAATGTAGCTCTGGATACTGGATTTAACAGCACCATTCCGAAAATGGTTTTCGGGACTTTCAAATGCAATAAAATTAGAAAAAAAACAAAAGAGAGCCTATATTATGACAGCATGCGCAATAAAAGAAGCAACTGAATACGTAAGAAAAGAATTCATTGATGACCCAGCTGGCATCCCTTTAGATGACCTAGATTTCAGTAGTAGCGGCCTATTTAAGAACGGCCAGTCTTGGAAGTCGTATTTCAAAAGGCTTCGTGAAGAAGATCCTGTTCATTACCAAAAAGACAGCCCTTTCGGCCCGTTTTGGTCTATTACAAAATTTAAAGATATCCAATTCGTAGATAAAAATAATGAGTTATTTTCATCTGAGCCAAGCATTGTTCTGGGTGAGTTAAACACAGACGACATTGAACTCGATATGTTCATTGCGATGGACAACCCTAAGCACGACACACAGCGTGCGGCGGTGCAAAAAGTTGTACAGCCAACAACATTGGCGGCGCTTGAGCCGTTAATTAGAGAGCGTATTAGTACTATTCTCGATAGCCTGCCCGAAGGTGAAGCTTTTAACTGGGTAGATAAGGTTTCTATTGAACTCACTGGGCAAATGCTCGCCACTTTGTTTGGCTTCCCACAAGAAGACCGCCGTTTATTGACGTATTGGTCAGATTTAGGCGCAAGCCTGCCTGAAATCACAGATGGTGACGGCACGCCAGAAGTGCGTAATAAAGCCTTAGGCGAGTGTTTTGAGCGATTTGTAGCGCTTTGGAAAGAAAGAGCTTTGTTATCTCAAGAAGAGCTAGAGAAAAATATCGACCTTATTAGCATGTTCCTAAGAACTGAAGAAACGAAAGACATGCTCGATAGGCCCCATGAGTATCTTGGTAACATATTACTACTAATTATCGGCGGTAATGATACCACTCGCAACAGCCTTACCGGTGGTGTATTGGCTATGCATGAAAACCCTGAAGCGTTCGAGTTGTTAAAAAGTGATTTAAGCTTAATTCCGAACATGGTACCTGAAATCATTCGCTGGCAAACGCCCCTCGCTCACATGCGTCGCATCGCCACACAGGATGTTGAGTTGGGTGGCAAAATGATTAAAAAAGGCGATAAAGTGGTGATGTGGTATACATCAGGTAACCATGATGAAACGGTTATCGAATCACCAGAGAAATTAATCATTAACCGTGCGAATGCGCGTCAACACTTAGCTTTCGGTTTTGGCGTTCACCGTTGCATGGGCAACAGGTTAGCCGAGATGCAACTGCGCGTGACATGGGAAGAGATCATGAAGCGTTTCTCAAAACTTGAGGTGGTAGAAGACCCTGTTTACGTTAAGTCTAACTTTGTTAAGGGCTATGAGCAGTTGATGGTAAAAGTAACGAGAAAGTAACCTCTCGTTTTTAGAGACTTTTCACGGTGTCGTGAGCGTAATGCTGACAAGTAACATCACCGTGTAGAGTCTCGCAATCGTTGCAAACACCGCTCTACCCTCCTAAGAAATATCATTCCAAAAATAGCAAGGCATTTTGCTGGTCGATCTTAAACTTAAACTGGCTTAAAAAATTCATGCCCAGCAGGCCGTCGGCGCGGCTGTTTTCACCCATATCGACCTCCAGCACAGTGAGCTCTTGCAGCCGAGCATGATTCAATGCCAGCGTTGACAGGGTAAATAACCTTGCGACTGTGGTGCCGTTGGCGGTGTTCACACGCACGCTCTTATGCGCGGAACGCAGGGTATTGCCCTTCGCCAACAACATGGCCACCGCCTGCTTAGTGAGGGCGGTGTAGCTGGCCCCGGTATCGATCATCAAGGTTAATTCGATGCCGTCCACCTGCACCCTAACCAAATATTGATGACCCGCCTTAATTAACTTTATGCCTTGCTGGTTGCGGCTCAGATTCAGCATTTGCGCCTGCAAAGATTGCTGTAACTCATCGACGCTGGCGCTGTATTGTTCGTCATAGGGTAGGAAAGCTAGGCTATCGAAGGATTTTTGCAGATCACCATTACTGCGATAGAGGTTCGCCAGCGCGAGGCTCGCGGGCGTATAGTTAGGGAGCTGCTGCCGAGCGTAGATTAAAAAATCCGCCATCTGCGAGCTGGATAAACTAGCCTTGCTCGTTAGAAAATTTTGCATGGCCCGCTCGACAATGTGTCGCGCCTCTTTCATCAAGCGCTGCTGTTCAGCCAGTGAATTGACCAGTGCGTGCGCCGCCATAAGGCCCTCCAAGGCCGCCCGATATTGCCCTTGCTGCAACAACAATAAACCCTGTAGCCGATCATAGAGACTGCTGGTGAGCCCCGCCGAATTCAATGCGTCTAGCCAGCGTTCTAACAGTGACCAGGACTTCTGTTTACTCAGCTTGATTAAGTGCGAGTGCAAGGCGTTATTCACCTGCTGCTTTTGCGTCTGGTTTAAAGCGGCAAACAGCAGGCCGTCAATGCTCTGGTCTATCTGCTGGCGTTTAATGTTCAGCAAGATATCACGGCGCGCGCCCTCGCCTAGCTTAAGGTCATGATCGGCGATAACGGGGCGTCTTGCCGCGGCGGGTGGCTCAACGACGCTGCCAGCAGTAACTGGGCCGCTGGTTGCATCAACTAAGCCGCTGGCATCGTCGCCAGAACGGTGCACGCCTAAATAAAATCCCAACACGAGGCCAACGGTCAGTGTGAGTAAATACTTCATGAATAAACAGCCCAGTGATTAAACAATACAGACGTCACGCCATCGATGCCGCCAGCTAACTTGCAGCCTCTTTACCCACCGACAAACGCAAATCTGATTCGGCATTAATGAACAGCATGGCCAGTAGTACCAGCCCAATACCGGGCATTAAACTCCAGCTCACCTCGCCACTGCCGGCAGCCGCACTCAAGGCGATGACGACGATAGGCGTTAAAAAACCATAGGCGGCGACCTGAGTCGCGCCTATTTTCACCGTGGCCAACTGCAACACAAAAAATGAAAACAGCGTGGTGAAGATGGCGAGAAAGGCCACCCCAAAATAAACCCGTGGTTCAACGGCCAGCCACTGTATTTTCTCAAGACTGCCCACAGACAAAATAAACAATAGCAGCGCGGCCATAGATATTACCCAGAATGTCATGACCGCCATGGGTTCACCCCCATAGAGTTTTTTCACCAACGGGCTATAGGCCCCCATAAACAAGCAGCCCAGCAAAAAAATAAGGTCTCCCTTATTAAATTGCAAATTCAGTAAGCCATTCAGATCACCACGAAACACGATCCACAGTGCGCCAAGGGTTCCCAACAACAAACCAGCACTGCGCAGCTTACTGCTGTTTACCTTATTAATGAAAAATGCAAAGACGGCGGTCATGGCAGGTACGGTGGTGTAGAGCGCCCCGGTATTGATGGCCGTGGTAAAACGTAACGCCTCGAACATGCAGCAGAAAAAAACCACCAGCGGAATGCTTAATACTGCGTACCCCAACAAAGACTTAAGCTTAGGCAGCTGTAAGCCGTATTTAATAAAAACATAAGG
>CAJXIK010000165.1 GCA_913054445.1 uncultured Bermanella sp. | reverse complement strand
TTGCAATAATCCAGCCAGCGCTGCACCCCGGCGCTGCGAAACTTTTTCTTGTGCATGATGAAGTACAGGGTGCGCTTGAAGTCTCGCTGGGGCACATGAAGCTCCACTAAGTCGCCGCGCTTGAAGGCCTCTTGTAAGCAGATGCGAGATAGGCAGCCTAATCCGAGGCCGCTGCTCACCGCATTCTTGATGGCTTCGGTGTGCTGTAATTCGAGGTTGACCTTTATCTGCGGCAAGATGCCGTGCAGGGCACGATCGAACGCTTGGCGGGTGCCGGAACCGGCTTCACGCAAGACCCAGAGATTGCCGGTTAAGTCGGCATCGCTGATGCTTTCTTTGTGCGCCAGCTCGTGATCTGGGGCGCAAAATACACAGAGATCGTCGTCACGCCAAGGGATAATGTCCAGTTCGCCGTGCTGCACCTCGCCCTCGATCATGCCGAGGTCTAGGTCGTAGTTGAGAACCCGCGCCATTATTTGCTGGGTGTTGGCCACGCTTAGGCTCACCTCGGCTTCTGGCTGGTCGGACATTAAGCGGCTTAATATGCCCACCGCTAAATAGTTACCTATGGTGAGGGTGGCTCCCACCTTAACCGCGCCAGCATCCTTGTGCTGCATGAGGGCTTGCTCCACCTCGCGCGCTTGCTCTAATAGGGCCTCGGCGCGGCTGCGAATCAGGCGGCCTTGTTCGTTGAGCTGTAGGCGCTTGCCCACACGGTCAAATAATAGGATATCAAACTGCGACTCTAGTTCTTTCAAGGCGCTGCTGGCGGCGCTTTGCGACATGGCGAGGCTGTCGGCCGCTTTAGAGACGTTCTGGAAGTGGGCGGTGGCCAAAAATACTTCGAGCTGACGCAAACTAAACCTCATGTGCTGGCCTTCATCGAATCTTGGTTAATTAGGTTTAAACTCTCTTCGGCAAACCCGGCCCCGGCTTCCACGTAATAGTTAAAGACGTTGTCGACCCCAAAGTCGATGAGCTGGCGGCGCTCGTCTTCATAGCGGGCGATGGCGGCGATGTGGCCGTGGTAGCCGCTTAACTTTAATTGCTCGGTGATATCGTGGATGTCGCTCACCGCGGGCATGGCCAGCATCACCAGTTTGATGTGGTGCAGCTCGCGGGTCTCCCAAAAGTCGGCATCTTCGGCGTCCCCGAGGATGACCTGGCGGCCGAGCTTGCGGTGGCGGTATACCTTGTCGATGTCGGACTCCACTCCCCATACCTTTTCCCCCAGTTGCTCCTGCAATACATCGTAGGCACTGCACCCCACGCGGCCCATGCCAATCACCAGCACCGTCGCCTGTTGCAGCTGCTGGTGGAAGATGGGCTCGGGTTGCTGGCGCTCGAAAGCCTTCACGCGGCGACGCATGTGGGCATAGGCCACGTGGGCATATTCATAGAAGACGCTGGTGAAAATAAACGAGACGCTCACCGCGAGGGCGATGATCACCAACCAGTCTTTACTCAGCCAGCCGTTTTGCACGCACAGGGCTGCTACGATTAAGCCAAATTCGCTGTAGTTGGTTAACAGCATGCTGCCCAAGAACATGCTGCGTCCGGGCGTACGTAACAGGCCCATAGTGTGAAACAGCAAGACACCTTTAATCACCAGCAAGGCGCTGATGATGGCGATGGGGGTTAGCATGTCGAGACTGGGCAGGGCGGTGAAGCCGATGGATAGGAAGAAGCCAATTAAGAACAAGTCTTTAAAGCTTAATAGGGACTTGGCCAGCTCCACCGATTTGCTGTGCTGGCTTAATAGTAGGCCCGCCATCAAGGCTCCGAGGTCACCCTTTAGGTTGAGGGCGGTGAATAACTCATAGCCCCCCATGGCATAGAAGAAGCCAATTAATGGTAATAGCTCGCCGTGGCCACTGTGATTTAGCAGGCGGCCGATGAGGTGCCTCGCTGGCCACAGCAGCAACAATAACGCCGCGTATGGGCTGGGTGTGCTGCCAGTGGCCAGCACTAGGAATATCACCGCCACTAGATCCTGCATGACGAGGATGCCCACCGCTAACTTGCCGTGGCGGCTCTTCATCTCGCTCTTGTCTTCTAATAGTTTAACCACACAAACGGTGCTGGAAAAACTCAAGGCAAAGGCAATGAGGCCCACGGCCTGCCAATCGAGGCCGTCTAAATAGCCGATGCCTAACCAGGCTAGGCCTTTTAATATAATGGTGCCCACGATGACCCAGCTCAACATGTGAATGCCGGTGCCCGCCCATACTTGGGCCTTAAACAGGGTGTGAAAGTTAATCTTCAGGCCGATGGTGAACAGCATGAGGGTAATGCCCAGGTGGGCTAGGGTCTGTAGGTTTTCATGGGGGGTGATGCCAAAGCTGTGCAGGGCGAAGCCGGCCGCCAGATACCCAATTAAGGGGGGCAATTTTATTTGCTTGGCCACGAAGCCGCAGCCAAAGGCGATCAAGATCCAAAGGAAGTCCATATGCAAGACCCGTAACTATCAACTGAGTGTATATGCCATAGACTATACTCACAAAACTGATAATTGATAGATATATTACCCATTTTGCAAATATAAGGTATGGGGCTATTGTGTGTCCATCAAGACTTAATATGAAACACCGCAAGAAGGGGCGACAAATGAAAGGCTTTAATACCGAGACGGTCACCAGCGTACACCACTGGAACGACAGCCTGTTTAGCTTCAAGGTGACCCGAGATGCTGGCCTGCGTTTCAAGAACGGCCATTTCATCATGATAGGCTTGCAGGTAGAAGATAAGCCTTTGATGCGCGCCTACAGCATTGCCAGCGCCAACTATGAAGAAGAGATGGAGTTCTTCAGTATTAAGGTACAAGACGGCCCATTAACCTCGCGCCTGCAAAAGATTCAGCCCGGCGATGAAATTTTGATTAGTAAGAAACCCACCGGCACTTTGCTGGTGGATGATCTACTGCCGGGTAAAAACCTCTATTTGTTGAGCACCGGCACGGGGCTGGCCCCCTTCATGAGTATTATTCGTGACCCTTACACCTACGAGAAGTACGACAAGGTGATCTTAACCCACGGGGTGCGTTATAAAGACGAGCTTGCCTATCAAGAATTGATTCAAGACCACCTGCCAGAGGATGAGTACTTAGGCGAACTGATTAAAGAAAAACTCATCTACTACCCCACCGTCACCCGTGAAGACTATGAAAATCAGGGGCGTCTAACCAGTTTGTTGGAGAGCGGCAAGTTATATGAAGACATCGGCTTAGCCAAACCTAACAAGGAAGATGACCGTTTCATGTTGTGTGGCAGCCCGAGCATGTTGAAAGACTTCACCAAGATTTTAGACGAGCAGGGGTTCAGCGAGACTCGCCATGGGAACCTTGCCGAGTATGTGATTGAACGTGCCTTCGTGGAGTAATTCTTTTTAGGGTTTCGGTCTAGGGTGGCCTTGGGGGATTTCGGCCACGGGGTGGCCTCGTACGAGGGCAGCCCCTGCCCGATTCTTTTGGCAGCCCCTCGGCAATTGCTCCCTGCATTGCCCTACTACCCACATCCCTGTGGGCATGCCCGATTCTTTTGGCAGCCCGCCGAGTCCAGCGGTATGATTGGCATTGGCGATATTGTATTCTAGCGGTCAATTGATGCCCTCTAAGCGATGTCGGGATATGTCCGTGCCACCAGCCCAGCTAAGCCAAATTAATATCTATCCGATTAAATCCACCCGCGGCATGAGTGTGTCACGCACTTGGGTTAGCCAGCAGGGTTTAAGCCAAGATCGCCGTTTAATGGTGGCCAAGCGGGACGGCACCATGCTCACCGCCCGTACTTGTCCACAACTACTCAATGTTAATGCCTTGTTTATCGACGGCGGTCTACGGCTAACCTATCCCGGTCAAGCCAGCATGACGCTGCTTATGGACGACTGCTCACGAGCGACCCTCGGCACTGAGGTATGGGGGGCGCATTTCGAGGCATGGCGTACCACCTTGCAGGCCGATGACTGGTTCTCGCACATTATCGGCGAACCGGTTTTTTTATTGTACGCAGGCCAGCGGCCCAATCGCATACACCCAGAGATGCAGCAAGCGCTCGCCTTCGTAGATGAATACCCAGCTCTGCTCATATCGCAAGGCTCCCTCGCTGGGCTCAACAGGCGCAGCCAGCGCATCAATAGCATGGCGCAGTTTCGTCCTAACCTGGTCATTGCCAACACCGAAGAATTTGCCGAAGACGGTTGGCGGCGCATTAAGATTGGCGAGGTCATCTTCGCCGTAGAGAAAGCCTGTGAGCGTTGCATCCTCACCACGATCGAGCCAGAGACGGGCCAGTTTCACGCGTTGGCTGAGCCGTTAGCCACCCTCGCTCAGTTTAGAGCCGAACCAGCAGGAGGGGTGTTTTTTGGGCAAAATCTAAGAGCACTCAATGCAGGCGTGCTTGAGGTGGGGGACGTGGTTGAAGTGTTGGAGACACAAGCCAAGGCCACGTACGTCGACAACAGCATCGACAACAGCATCGACAAAAGCACCCTTAACACAGCGTCAGCCTCGTTTGAGGTGGGAGCATATAAAAACGTGAGCATCACCCTCAATGACACGTGCATCGCGGCCAATAATCAACAAACCCTGTTGCAGCACTTTAGCCAGCAGAGTGTGGACATTAACAGCGGGTGCCGCGCCGGTGTCTGCGGTGCGTGTAAGGTGACCCTCCACGCGGGTGAGGTGATGCAGACGGCCAGCCGCGCGTTAAGCGCAGAGGATGTTGCCGCGGGTAATATACTGGCCTGTTGCAGCCGCGCCATCACCGATGTGGTGCTCACCTCAGTCGCAATAAAAGGAAGCTCGATACCATAGCCGCTAAAATAACCTAGCTTAGGGGTTTAGTGCTGCTATTTGAGGACGTTTTTGGCATGGATACCCAAGCTAAGCTCCCAAGGATGGATGTACGGCGACCTCAAAGTAAAGCCTAAGCTGCTTAACCCAC
>CAJXIK010000164.1 GCA_913054445.1 uncultured Bermanella sp. | reverse complement strand
TGATAGGTGATGCCATTCGCGCCCACGGCCTTGTATTTACCTGCACTGCATAATCCTCAACGCCAACCACAGCATCACTCATCCGCAAGCTGATAGGTGATGCCATTCGCGCCCACGGCCTTGTATTTACCTGCACTGCATAATCCTCAACGCCAACCACAGCATCACTCATCCGCAAGCTGATAGGTGATGCCATTCGCGCCCACGGCCTTGTACTTTCCTGCACTGAATGCCACGTCCAGCACTTGTGTGTTTTTGCTCACCCAGCCATTGCGCGACGTGAGTTTCCAAACCCCCTTACTCAAGCCCCCCTTCACTTGCCAAAGATAGACAAAGCCACTAGAGGTGCCGGTTAACAATTGTGACCCCGAATCATTAAAGCGTGCACTCTGAATATGCCCTTCTACTTTGGGCAGGCTCACTAATAGGTCACCTGTGGTGAGGTCCCAAATATTGCTCTTGCCGCGATGGCTGGAGGCAAACCCCATGCGCCCATCCTGGCTAATGGCCACCACCTTAATTTGATTTAATAAACGCCAACTATATAGAGACTTACCGGTTTGCAAATTCCAGACTTTCACTAACGAATCATCGCCACCGGTTATGGCCACGCTCATGTCACCGCTCATGTCCACGCTTTGCACTATGCCCTCGTGGGGCATTCTAAATTTCACACCGCCATTTTTAATGTCAAACATGGCCGCCTCGTAGCTCTCTAGACCCAGCAAGGCATATTGGCCATCGTTGCTTAGGTCCATGGCACGAATATCAGCTGGGGCCTCCCACAGCCAAAATGCTTCACCGGTCTTGGTATCCCACAGGGCAATTTTTCTATGGTCACTGGTGCTGGCAAACAGACCATTGTCGCTGATGGCGCTCACCACTATGCCACTCATCTTGTTGGCTTCATGGTTCCAGTTATACAGGCGCTCGAATTTATCTATCTGCCAATAGCTGCCGCCGTGATGAATAGACCCCAACAACAGGTGATGACCATCACGGGAGAGGGTGGCGCTGTAAGCACCCTTTGCCGCCATCTCCCAGCGTCTTTCCGGGGGAGTCGCGGCCGAACATGCCTGTAGCAATAAAGCACTGGTGATTAACAGCAGAAATTTCATGGTGCAACCTTCCTTAGTCTTGCCCTTAGTCTAGACCAGAAAAATAAACGGCGATTTGTGACTAGCGGGTGGCGTATATTGAGAGGGGGTCTAGCAATGCAGAGAAGGGGCTAACTTATGGGGTGTCGCCGCCAGCTCAGAGTCTCAGTAAACTGACCCGTGAGTAGGCATGCTATAGATTGAAGCCGCGAATGACGCCTTAACTTAAGCGACTATTTCGCGGTGAACATTATGCAAGGCTTCGATGAGTTCATCTTCCATCACAAAACGCTCTTCTAACAATTCACCCAGCTCGGAGAGATCGGCGGTGAGATCGGTCATCTTTTCTAGGCAGTGTTCGGCGGTGTCATAGCTGTCGTTAAAGGCCACGCATTTACCGGTGATCGCTTCGAGTCGAGGGTAATGCTTTTGCGCCAACGCTAGGCCGCCGTCGTTATATTCTTGGGCTTCCAACACTAGCTGCTCATACACCTCGAAATGTCCGGCACTGCAATAGTCCATCATCACCTGGCAGAAGGCCTGCACTTTAACCGACATGGGCGTCTCGCGGGGACTGTAGGGTTTTAAGCCTTTTATCGCACAATACAGCACCAGTAATTCTTGACGCTCGTTGAGCCAACGGTCGATTAAACCGTGAACACCACCCCAACGTTCCTTGGCAGTCTTGCATCCTTCTAACATAGCGCCTCCTGTTATTTATAATTATTAAAGTGTCCTCTAGTCACTCAAATATAGGCGCAGGATTTGACCACTGCAAGCGCAAAAAAAATGAATATTTTTTTGCTTGAGCTAGGCCCTTTTTTCAAATATGATCGCCATAAGCCGTGTCTAAATTCGGTACCAGCCTAGCCTCACCAAACAAGCCTAAGTGCCTGTATCTGTTAGTCATTTTTCTTTTTATCGGCGTTTAAAAAAGTATAGCCCGCCAACAATAAAAATCCGGCAAAGCACAGCAATACCCACATGGGCATAGATAATCCCAGTAACGACCATTGCGCATCGGCACAGTTGCCATTGCCCCGCAACATGACACTCAACACCTCGGCCCAAGGTAGAGTCTCCACCATATATTCAAGGCTTGGCCCACAGGTGGGAACTTGATCGGCTGGCAGGCTCTGAATCCACACATGGCGACCCGCCACAAACACACCCAGTAGCGCACTGCACGCCATCATGGCCCCGTGTACTTTTTGCGAGACAGGCGTGCCTGCCCAGATAACACCCGACAACCCCACTAACCCCACCATCAACACCGCGATGCGCTGCATGATGCACAGCGGGCAGGGGTCCAAATACAACGCATATTCAAAATAATAGGCCGCCGCCAGCAACGAGAGACAAGATAAAAACACCATGAGAAACAGCTGCCGACTAGAGATCTTATACATATCAATACCTTAGGTAAGATTTTTAATTTACCACGATTATTACTTGCCACATTTGGCCTGTCGAGCGCCACTTCGCAGCCACTGAACTATGCTCAATACAGACACCCAAACAGGAACCGAGCATGCTGCGCAATATTACCCTAATCATCATCATGGCGATGACGCCCCCAGCCTTTGCCGTGGAGGGCACTGGCACTCAGTACGTTCACCTGCAACCCGCCTTCGTGCTCAACTACGGCACCAACACTAAGGGGCGCATGAAGTACATTCGCACCGACATTGCATTACGGGTCATGAATGCTGAGGCCGCCGGTAAGGTCAATCATCATCAAGCCTATATTCGCAACCAAATGGTGCTGCTGCTCAGCCAGCAAGATGATCGCACGGTGAACGACGCTCAGGGGCGTGAGAGGTTAAGACAGGTGGCATTGGAAGAAGTTCGCGCCTTGCTCACCGAATTGGAAGGCAAGCCCTACGTGGAGGACTTGTATTTTCAGAATTTTGTGGCCCAGAATTAACGAAGCGCTAAGGGCACCGCTTTAAATCGAAATGCTCGCGGCCATCTTGCCAGCCAGCTTCCCAGGCGTTAGCCATGACCTCTGCCTGGTGCGGGCAAGCGACAGAGGGTTTGCCCACCATGCCAGCCATAAAGCCGTGGCGATATGCTTTCTCTAAGTTATCTAAATTCCAGTGGTTTTCCACCAGTTCCATAGCCCGATCCCTATCCCTAGCGTCTTTTGTCCAATTTATCCCACAGGAGATAAATTTCAAGCCAAAGAGTAGACGCTATACGCCAACATGCAGAGAGCGGGCGAGCGCCATCACGCCCGTTGCAGGTAATGCGCGAGATATTGATCGAAGCCCATGTCATCGCTGGCCTCGATGCTCTGTTGCTTTCGTAGGGAATCTTGTGCCAATTGCTGCCAGTGCTGCAACGAATCGTCCGCCAGTTCGGTGGCGTAAGACACCGCCAGCTGCTGGGCTTGTTCGCGGCCGAAATCGCAAAATGAGTACTGCTTTTGTTGCATAGTGGCCAGCACGCGGGCACTGGGGGTGAGTGCTGGGTCTGCCACGCGTGCGCTCATGGCCTGTAAGGCCGCCTGATAGTGCTCGACCCCGTGCGTTTCATCTAGCAAGGCCGCCAATGGCTGCATATGCTCCAACAACTCACAGGCCCAATCTGTCAGCCTGATGCTTTTACCTAAGCGTTGCAGGGTAAATTCTGGGTTGCGGCCATCTTCCACCACCGCACTCTGGTTGAGCGCCACCTCTTTGCATTCCGCCTCTGCCAGCATGGGGCTAGGATTCAGCAGGCTGTATGATAGAAACAGGTCCATGAAGTGAATCTGCTCTTCGTCGATACCCAAGGGAGCGAACGGATTGAGGTCTAAACAGCGTACCTCTATGTATTCCACGCCATATTGGTTTAACGAGGTGAGCGGTTTTTCATCGGCCTGAGGATTACGCTTGGGGCGTATGTCGGAATAATATTCGTTTTCGATTTGCAGTAGGTTCGTATTGAGCTGCTGATACTGCGCGCCCTTTTTAACCCCCATCTCCTCGTAGCCAGGCACCGACTCCTGCATAGCTTGATGCAGGGTATGGGTGTAGGTGGGCAGGCCGTTGAAGCACACAAACAGGCCGTCTTGAGCGTTATTTTGATAACCCAGGCCACTCATGCGCAGGCTAGTGGCGTAAGGCAAGTACAAGCTATCGTCATCCCATGCCTGTAACGGATGCTCTTCACCCTCGATGAAGCTTTTATCTAACACTGGACTGGCACCAAATAAGTACAGCAGCAACCAAGAGTGCCGACGAAAATTACGAATCAGGCCAAAGTAGCCCTCGCTCATGAAGTCTTTATCTAGGGTCTTGCCCTGCATGCTGGCCAGCTGCTGCCACAATTCCTCGCTCACCGAAAAATTATAATGCAGGCCAGCGATGCACTGCATCTTGCGACCGTACCTGTGCCATAAACCGTGGCGATAAACGTGTTTTAGGGTGCCGAGGTTGGAGCGGCCATACTCAGCGATGGGCACCTCCAGCTCTTGCTCGATGCGGCCCGGCATGGACGCAGGCCAGATTAATTCGCCGCCGAGATGCTGATAGGTATAACGATGAGCGACCTGTAAAAATTCCAGCACATCCTGGGCGTTGTCTTTTACCGGGGTAATAAACTCCAGCAAGGACTCGCTGTAGTCTGTGGTGATATGGGGGTGGGTGAGCGCACTGCCCAGTTGCACCTGATGCGGCACCTGACTGATGCGCGTGTCGTCGTTTACCCTTAAACCTTCTTTCTCAATGCCCCGGTAAAACGTCAAAGCAGCCTTAGAGCCGTGTTTAAGGGCTGATAAGGTTTGTGTATAGGTGGTTGACTGAGACAAAGTGCGTTAGTCCAAAAGGGTTATTTGCTGCGCATTATAGCCAGCTTAAAGGAGGGGAAAAAGCACCTCGT
>CAJXIK010000163.1 GCA_913054445.1 uncultured Bermanella sp. | reverse complement strand
CTTCACCTTGATGCCCTCTTCTGCGTCTACTTCGATGACGGTGCCTGCGTATTGCGCGGACTTGAGGGTGTCACCGTTGGTGTTGATGTAGGTGATGCCTATTAGGCAGGTCTTGTTGATGAGTTCTTGCAGGGTCATGGGGGGCCTCTTTGGCGGCTGGCTGGTGGGCTGGCCGGGGGAATGAGTGTGGTGGCTCGCGAGCGCTATGGCAGGCGTAAAAAAGGTGAGCGCTGCTCACCTTTTTTGGCGGATATTAGCTGGGCCTTTTCGGGCATTAGCTTGTGCCTTTTCGGGCACGGGGTGCCCTCCTACAAGGCACGCTGCTAGTGCAGGTGGCAGTTGGGCACTACGCCCACTTGCGGCATGTCGGCTAAACCCACGTCGCGGGCGTGTTCTTCGAAGCCTTTGTTCTTCCAGAAGAAGGCGCCTGGCATCGTGGTGGGTATCACCAATATGTAGAACAGGCAACGGCCCACTAACAGGCTCAGCACAATGGCGGGAGCGACGATGGCGGCTAGCACTAAACCGGCGCTGGTGTCGCTGAGGAACAAGGCAACCGTTACCATGGCCAGTGCGCTCAACGCCATGAGCGCATTACGCATTAGGTAGCTCTTACCGAAGGTGGTCTGCTGCACATAGTGGGCGGCAGCGCCTTCACCGCTTTCGGTATTAAGGTACTTAGCGTGGGTCATCAAGCCGAGGCCTTCGGCGATTAAACCTAGGGCGGCTAAGGCGGCGGTGATTTGCAACAGCTCACTCACATCCTGGCCAGACAACAGTAAGGTAGGAATGGCCATTAGCGCCAGCACTAAGGAACCCAGGCTAAACAGGGTGCCGAAGAAGGTCGTGGCCACCTGAGCGTGATCCCAAAATGGGCGCGCGGGTATGCGGTAAGAACGGTACATCCAGTATAAGCCCACGAGGCCAGTGACGATGGCAAAGGCGGCGGCACCATGCTGCACCGGAACAATCAAGTCGCTGACCTGCGGCAAGGAGACGGCGAAGTATGTCAGCGCCACGCTTAACAGCTCGAGGCCGGTAAAGAGCGCCAGGCCACTGAAGAACAAGGCAACGCCCAGGGCTTCACGACTCACAGGTGAATAACGCAGGTTGTTAAAGCCGCGATAGAAACGCATGGGCTTGCCCAAGTGCATGGTCGACAACAACAGGCCAATGCCCTGCAAGCCAGCCAATACCATCAGCAGCGGCAAATAGATCACGCTGTTCTTAACCGCTAACAAGGACTCGACGCCCAATAACGAGCCCAAGTAAAGGAGGATAAAACCGCCCATGCTGGCCTGCGTAAACAGGGTGAAGATCACCAAAGGATTCTCACGGCTGCTAAGGCGGGCTAGATTCCAGCTCTTGTCTTTGCCTTCTTTTTCATCTACCACCGAACGGAACGAGCCATCATCCTGCTTGTGATACTTAATGGGCATAGTATCGGTACGGGCCATCTCGTTGGGCATACTCTTGGTTTGCTGGAAACGGATGTTGGGGTTGGTGATGGTGGGGTCGGGGAAACCGGGAATGCTGGTCTTAATTTGCTCACGATTCTCCGGGGTGTTTTCGGTGACACCAAAGTTAAGCGCGTTGCCCAAACAGGCCGACACACAAGCAGGCTTGAGGCCCACCTCTAAACGGTCGACACACATATTACACTTGGAAACCTTGCCTTCGATGGGGTCCAGTTGCGGCGCGTTATAGGGGCACACCCACGTGCAGTAACCGCAGCCAAAACAGGTTTCGGGGTCTTGCAGCACCGCGCCGTATTCGGCGTGCTTAGTGTAGGCCTTAGTGGGGCAACCCTTCATGCACACAGGGTTGTCGCAGTGGTTACAGGCCATGGAAATATTCATGCGCTTGAAGTCGGGGTAGGAGCCCCCTTCTACATAGCCCACCGAACGGAACGAGAGGTGCGCCGGTAGGTCGTTTTTCTCACTACAGGCCGCCTCACAGGCGTGGCAACCGATGCAGTTATCGGCGGTAAAGTGAAAGCCGTGCTGCTTGTTACGGTTGGGGTTAGTGCCCACTTCTGGGTTACCGTTAATCTCCATGGAGCGGCCCACCGGCAGCTCGGTATCGGTGATGTTGAGCAGGTCAATCATCGTGCCGTAACGGTTGCTCTCGTGCACGATCGGATCGTTTAACTTGGCATAATCACGCTCGCCGGAACGCACATCAAAGATGGGGCGCGGGCTGGCATCTAGGTCCGAGTTATCTGTGCCTAAGGTATCTAGGTAATTACGGGCAATGAACCACGGGTTGTATTTGCGCATGGCTTTTTGCAAGCCATTCATGTTGTCTTCGCGCAGACCAATTTCCACCGCCGGCTTACCCGGCTGGGGGTTACCCGCCGCCTTGAGGGCTTGCTGGTTAACCGGAATCACCACATCGGCGCTGTTGAAGCCGCTGTTGTTGCCCGATGCGTCGTAGAAATCCACCACTTGGGCTTTTTTAGTGCTGCTGTCGGTCTTGCTGTTTATCGTATTATTCATATTCGCTCCCCCCTTAGTACGAACGTCGTTCGACGTTTAATTGTGCAGCCAGTTTTTGATCCACCGCTTCGATGCGGATAGAGCCTTGCTTAAAGGCCGGCTGACGGGAATAAGGGTCCAATAAGCCGAGACACACGCGGTTGACACAATCGTGGAAATGGAAGGGTATAAAGACCGCATTGCGGGCCACCCTTTGCGTAAGCTGCACCATCACCACGGCATCGCCACGACGACTCACGATGCGCACATAAGAGCCGTGCTTGACGTTGAGTTCGGCGGCGGCGTCTGGGTTCATCTCCATGTACGGCGTGGGGCTGTACTTGTTCATGTTGCCCATCTTGCCGGTACGGGTACGGGTGTGGAAATGCTCCACCACACGACCCGAGTTCATCCAGAACGGGTATTCTGTACAGGGTATTTCGTTGTTGTTGATGAACGGCAGCGGAATCAGGTTGGCCTTGCCATCTGCGGTTTGGAAGTGGCCATCGGTGTATAACCTTTGATCGCCTTTCACAGTTTGCGGCTGCGGGCCGCTGTGTTGCTGCTCATCGGCCTCGGCCTGGGCCTGGGTATAAGGCCACTGAATGCCACAGGCGTCTTCGATCTTTTGGTGGGTCATGCCCGATATATCTAGGGTGCGACCGGCTCCTTTAGAAAGCTCACGCATCTCGTTAAAGGCCCCTTCCGGTGTTTCGGGGAAGTGAATCTTCTTGCCGTTGGGGAAGCGCTTGGCCAGTTCTTTAAATATCCAAAAATCCGCTTTCGAGTCCCCTTTCGGTTCCTGCACCTTGCGCACGATGTTATAGCGACGCTCGGTATTGGTGAAGCAGCCTTCCTTCTCGGCCCATACCGCGGCGGGTAGGAACATGTGGGCGTATTGGGTGGTCTCCACATCGGCGTAGGCATCCTGAATCACCAAGAAGTCCAGCTTCTCAAGGATCTTACGGATGCGCGCGGTGTTGGGCATAGAGGTCATGGGGTTGGTCGCCACTAACCACAGGCCTTTAATTTCCCCGGCCTCGATGGCTGGGAAGATATCGGTTTGCGCGAGGCCCCGCTTCTTGGGGAAAAACTCTTCGTCTATGCCCCAGAATTCGGCGATCTCTTTCCTGTGCTCGGGCTTTTCAAGCATACGGTAGCCGGGTAAACCTGAGCAAGAAGACCATTCGCGGGTGCCCATGGCATTACACTGGCCAGTGATAGACAGGCTCGTGCCACCGGGCTTACCTATGTTGCCGGTAATCAGGTTAATGCTGTTGATGCCCACCACGCCGTCACTGCCGTGGGTAGATTGGTTGATGCCCATGGTCCAGATAGACATGGCCGTGCCCGCCTTGGCGTATAAACGCGCCACCTGGCGAATGCTGTCTTCGCTGATGCCACAAATCTTAGAGGCGCTGATGGGGTCATAATCTTTCACACAGGCTTCCACGTCTTCGATGCCCTTAGTGTGGGCGTTGATGTATTCGCGGTCTTCTAAGCCTTCGTCCAAGATCACGTACATGAGGCTGTTCATGAGCGCCAAATCTGTGCCCGGCGTGATGGCTAGGTGAATGTCGGCGAACTGGGCAAACATAGTGACGCGCGGGTCGATGACGATCAGCGGGAACTTGCGTTTCTCTAGCGCTTCTTTTAAACGCCAGTAAATAATGGGGTGCTGCTCGGGCAGGTTAGAACCCCAGGCCATGAGGCATTCTGTGTGTTCGAAGTCTTCGTAGCAGCCTGGTGGGCCGTCGGAGCCGAACGAGCGCTTGTAACCCGACACCGCCGAGGCCATACACAAGGTAGTGTTGCCGTCGTAGTTGTTGGTGCCGATGCAGCCACGGGCGAGCTTGCCGAGGGTATAAAATTCTTCGGTTAGTATTTGACCGGTGGAGACGATGGCGAAGCTGTCTTTGCCGTAGGTGTCCTGAATGCGCTGAATCTCGCCACCCATGTGATCGAGGGCGCTGTCCCAGCTGGTCTTGGCCCAAGGTTCGAAAGGCGCATTACGCATAAGAGGCTTATCGCCACGACCGGCGGCGTCGAACAGCTCGTGCTCGAAGATGCCCTTGATGCACAGCTTGCCACGGTTGACGTCGGCATTGGCATTACCGCGCGTCGCCACCGCCTTACCGCTGTCGTCTAGGCCCACTTCTATGGAGCAGCCTGTGCTGCAATAGCCACAGGTGGTGTATTTCCACTCTTTAACCTTTTTATCGGCGATGCGAATTGGGTTTTTCTCTTTACGAGTAAAAAACATACTTCGACTCCTCTCTCGTCAATACTACAGAGCACCTCAAACGTGCGTCTCGGGGCTTTATTATTACGACTGCCCCAAAACCGCGCACGGCTATTCGCTAACTGAAGGTGATATACACATATTTAAAAATTTGATGAAATATAGCAAATACTAGGCCAAATGGCTATAAGTCAGTAAACACGGGGCGTTTGGGAGGAGTGAACATGTAGACCGCTAAGCCCCTATGACGAGAGACTTAG
>CAJXIK010000162.1 GCA_913054445.1 uncultured Bermanella sp. | reverse complement strand
CCATGACATCAATCCTAACCAAAAACTATTTTAGCAGCGCTTTAACAGGGCCAAAGGTCTTACGATAAATGTCCACAGGGCCGTGTTCATTGAGGGCGGCGATATGTGCCTTCGTGGGGTAACCCTTATGCTGGGCGAGGCCGTATTGAGGGTAGATGGCATCCAGTGCCAGCATTTCATGATCACGCTGCACCTTGGCCAACACAGAGGCGGCAGCGATGGCAGCGACCAAGGCATCCCCTTTAACGATGGCAGTGGCATCACAACACAGGTTCAATGGCAGGCGATTGCCGTCTATGAGTGCGTGTTGCGGGGCGAGGGTTAGGCCATTAACCGCACGGGTCATGGCCAGCATGCGCGCATGCAGAATATTAATGTCCTCTATCTCGGCCACACTGGCACGGGCAATACAATATGCCAGGGCCTTTTCCTTTATCTGCGGAAAGAGCGCCTCTCGTTTTTTTTCGCTGAGCTTCTTGGAATCATTTAAACCGGCGATGGGATTTTGTGGGTCCAGTATCACCGCGGCGGCCACCACGTCGCCGCACAACGGGCCTGCCCCGGCCTCATCGACACCGCAATAGACCATAGCTTGCTGAATTAAGACGTGTTCTTGAGGAATTATTTCATTCATGAGGCGTTTATTAATTCGCTAATGGCATGGGCGGCGGCGGCATCTGCATTTAAGCGTATGCCCTTATGTAAGGCCAAGAATTCCCCGCGCATACCCTGCAAGGCATCTTCACTTTGCAACAACGTTAAACAGGCAGCGGCTAGCTTTTTCGGGGTGGCGTCATCTTGCAGTAACTCCGGCACCAGTTCTTTACCTGCCAATAAATTAGGCAAGGAGACAAACGGTTGCTTGAGCATCCTAAACAAAAAGAAGGCGGTGAGACGGGATAACTTATACGCCACCACCATGGGTTTTTTCAGCAGCATGGCCTCTAGAGTCGCGGTGCCCGATGCCAACAAGATAGTGTCGGCAGCCGCCATGGCCGTGCGGCTTTGGCCATTGAGGAGGGTTACGCCGGGTAAGTCCTTGTGTTGCAACAAGCTTAGCAACTGTTGTTTGCGTTCTTCGTTGGCGGCCGGAATCACAAACTGAATATTGGGCATGTGCTCGCGTATGCGCTTAGCGGTGTCTATGAAAACATCCCCGAGGCGCGCCACCTCGCCTTCACGGGAACCGGGCAGAATCGCCATCAGCGGGCGATCTGGCGCTAAATTTAATTGCTGGCGCGCACGCTGCGTGTCGGTTTGCAGGTCGATGGCATCTGCCAACGTGTGGCCCACACAAACCGCCGCCACATCATGGCGCTGGTAGAACGCCACCTCGAATGGAAACAAGCACAACACTAAATCCACCGATTTTTTAATCTTAAAGACCCGTTTCTCACGCCATGCCCACACGCTGGGGCTCACATAATGTACCGCCTTGATGCCCGCGTCTTTGAACTTACGCTCTAGCGCTAGGTTAAAATCTGGGGCGTCGATGCCGATAAACACATCGGGCTTTATATCCAACAGAGTCTTAAACAGCTGCTTACGAATATTTAATAATTCCCGTAGACGCCCCAACACCTCAAACAAGCCCATGACAGACAAGCGCTCCATGGGGTAGAGCGTCTCAAACCCCTCGGCGATCATCAGCGGGCCACCTATGCCCACGAAGCGGGCAGCTGGGTAATCTTTTTTGAGGGCTTTTATCAAACCCGCCCCGAGGATATCACCCGAGGCTTCCCCCGCCACTAAAGCAAAACATGGTGACATTAACGAATAATTCCACGGCGAGAAAGTTGCAGGCTATCGATGAAGGCGCTGACAGCCGAGGACTGTGCCACCAATGGTTTGAGTGCCAGCAAGGCCTCTTCCACAGTAAAGCCGTTACGGTAAACCAGTTTATAGGCGTGGCGTAACACCCGAATATCGTCCGCGCTAAAGCCACGACGCTTTAAGCCTTCGCTGTTAATGCCATGGGGTTGGGCCGAGTTGCCATTGGCCATAACATAGGCGGGCACGTCTTTGAGTACGATGGAGCCGGTGCCACACATGCTGTGACAACCGACTTGTACGAACTGATGCACCTGCGAGGCACCGCCCAAGATGGCGTTTTCGCCAATATGAACGTGGCCAGCAAGGTTGGTATCGTTGGCGAGGATACAATTATTGGCGATCATCACGTCATGGGCGATGTGAACATTCACCATGAACAGGTTGCCGTCGCCGATCTTAGTGAGGCTGTTGTCTTGGGTGGTGCCGCGATGCACGGTACAGGCCTCGCGGAAGATGTTGTTGTCACCAATCTCTAAACGGGTGGCCTCACCCATGAACTTTTTATCCTGACAGTCTTCGCCTATGGTGCAAAACTGAAAGAGCCGATTGTTTTTGCCAATCTTGGTTGGCCCCTTCACCACCACATGGCTGGCGATAACAGTGCCTGCGCCAATTTCAACATCGGCACCTATCACCGTCCACGGGCCGATTTCAACATCGTCCGCCAGTACCGCACTGGGATCAACTATTGCGCGAGGATCAATCAAAGCTCTATATTCCTTTGCGCACATAAGATTTCTGCCTGACAAGCCAGCTGTCCATCCACCCAGGCTGAACAGCTAAAGCGCCAAATACCACGGCGGTCGCTCACGTAGTTGACCTCCATGTCGAGACGATCGCCGGGCACCACTGGCTTCTTGAAGCGCGCCTTATCTACCCCTGCAAAATAGTAAACCGATTGTGCCGCCTCTTCTTTGCTCATGGAATCTAAGCCTAATAAACCCGCCAATTGTGCCAGCGCTTCTAACACCAATACGCCAGGCATAATAGGATGCTTAGGAAAGTGCCCTTGGAAAAACGGCTCGTTGCTGCTGACATTTTTAAAACCGACGATGCGCTGCTTTTTTTCTATCTCGGTGACGCGATCAACCAGTAAAAAAGGGTAACGATGGGGTAGCAGATCAGTGATTTCACTGTAATTCATATTCGCTAAACCTTAATTGTTTATGTTTTTTTCGATGGCCTTAAGCCGTTTTGCCATGTCGTCTAGCTGCCTAAAACGGGCCGCGCTCTTGCGCCACTCGCGGGTCTTAGACATGGCCGTACCCGACGAATATGCGCCAGCTTCGGTGATACTTTTGCTCACTAGGCTCATGGCGGTCACGTGCGCCCCATCCACGAGGGTGAGGTGCCCGATGATGCCTACACCGCCCGAGATCGTGCAATTCGCGCCGATCTTAGTGCTCCCGGCAACCTTGCAACAGGCCGCCATGGCGGTGTTTTCACCAATTTGTACGTTATGGGCTATCTGAATAAGGTTATCCAGAATCACCCCGTCGTCGATGCGAGTATCACTCATGGCACCGCGGTCGATGGTGCAGTTAGCCCCTATCTCCACTCGATTGCCGATGGCGACACCGCCCAACTGACGAATCTTTACCCACTTGCCCTGTTCGTTGGCAAAGCCAAAGCCATCGGCACCGATCACCGTGCCGCTGTGTACGATGCAATGGTCACCAATAGTGACGTCGTGATAAATGCTGACATTTTGATGCACGCGAGTGTCGCGACCGATGCGGCTGTTGTGGCCCACCACGCTGCCCGCGCCAATGACCACGCCATCGGCCAACACCGCATGGTCTTCGATCACCGCCTGCGCGGCGATGCTCACATCTTTGCCGATGCGGGCAGATTCGCTGATAACGGCGCTGGCATGGATGCTATGGCTGGCTTTAGGCAGGGTATCGAACAGGCTGCTGACCTTGGCATAGCCCAGATACGGGTTATCGAGAATCAAGGCGGCACAGCGGCATTCGGCGGCCTGCTTAGGGTGCACGATGATGGCGCTGGCAAGGGTGCTCTGTAGCTGATCTTTATAAGCCATGTTGGCCAAAAAACTTAATTGCCCAGCTTGGGCATCGCTCAGCGTTGCTAGGCCGTGGATGACAGTAGTCTCATCACCTATTAGCTTGGCCTGTAAATATGTGGCGATCTCGCCGAGGGTGATGGCCATTTACTTCTGCGCCGCACTCGCTTGGTTAAGCTTGTTCAGCAATTTTTTGGTGAGATCGAGGTCTGGGGAGACATGAATCACCGATTGGCCATTTAAGACGATATCGACTTCTTCAGATTCGATTAAGCCCTTAAGAATCTCTTGTAAACGGGGCAAGTTAGCGCGGAAAAACTGCTGACGCCACTGCTGTTCGGCTTTTTGCAATTTACTGGCGAAAAACTGAAACTCACCCTGCTTCTCTTTGATGCCGTTACGCAGCTTGCGTTGTTCGTCATCGCTCATGATGGCCCCGTCTTTTTGCAATTTTTTCTGGGTGGCCATCATCTCCTGCTCGAGCTTTTTCACCTTCACGAGGTCATCCCCGAACTGCTCTTCTATCTGCTTGAAGGAGGCCTTGGCACCCTCGGATTGAAACAGTGCACGCTCCATGTCCACCACGGCAATTTTACCCGCCGCCATGGCCGAGCCCGCCAGCAGACAAAGGCTGGCGACGAATACTTTAGTTAATTTCATCATTTTACAATCCACTTATTTTTTATTGGTTATTACATTATTGAAATTGAGAGTGGGCAAGCTTAAAAAACCTGGCCTAAAGAGAACTCAAAGCCTTCGGTTTCATCGTCGTCTTGGCTGTTGAGGGCCCGCGCGAAGGTGAAGGTTAACGGGCCGATGGCGGTGATCCAGGTAAGGCTCACACCCGCCCCTAAACGCAGCTCGTCCACATCGAAGCCTTCCACACAGGAGGGGTGCGCGTTGCTGTACGCCTCACCCGTGTCGACATCGGTGCCACTGGCCTCACTCAATGCGAGGCACTGGGTATCAAAGACACCGCCCACATCCATAAATAATACGGAACGCATGCTGCGCTGATCTTCCACGAAGGGCAGCGGGAATACCAATTCCATGCTCGCTTCCGTTAATAAGTTGCCCCCTAAGCGGTTGGAATCGGCTGTGTAGCGGGCGTCATTCACGCCGTCGTTATCGTTATC
>CAJXIK010000161.1 GCA_913054445.1 uncultured Bermanella sp. | reverse complement strand
TGAGCACGCTGAGCAGGCCAAATAAAACGAGTAGACGCATGGTTGGGTTATCTAGAGTCGCTAATAGAGAGTGTTATTATTTTTATGCCGCTAACAGGAAATAACACCCTAGCGAAGATTCATCGCTAGGGTCTTTTACTGCTTATTTCTGTTCGCGGGCAATGGCGCGGTAGCCAATGTCGGTGCGGTAGAAACTGTCTTGCCAGCTGATTTTTTTGCTGAGTTCATAGGCACGCTGTTGTGCCGCGCTCACCGTGTCGCCCATGGCGGTGGCGCATAATACGCGTCCGCCATTGCTCACCGCTTGACCTTGCTCGTTGAGCGCGGTGCCGGCGTGGAAAACTTTTTCCCCGGCTACGTCCGTGGCAGGAATGCCTGAGATCACATCACCCTTGGCATAGGCCGCAGGATATCCACCAGCCGCCAACACTACGCCGATGGCCGCGCGTGGATCCCATTGTGCGGTCTTGCCTTTGAGGCCGTCTTTCTCTAGGGCCGCCAGACACAATTCAACTAGGTCTGACTGCATGCGCAACATGATGGGCTGGGTTTCCGGGTCACCGAAGCGACAGTTGTATTCGATGACCTTGGGGGTACCCTCACTGTCGATCATTAAACCGGCATACAAGAAACCTGTGTAGTCATTGCCTTCGGCGGCCATGCCTTGCACGGTGGGCACGATCACTTCCTGCATGATGCGCTCATGAATTTCAGGGGTCACCACGGGTGCAGGCGAGTAAGCCCCCATGCCACCGGTGTTAGGGCCGGTATCGCCGTTGCCCACTCGCTTGTGATCTTGGCTGGTGGCCATAGCAAGGATGTTTTTACCATCTACCATGACGATGAAGCTGGCTTCTTCGCCGCCTAAAAACTCTTCAATGACCACGCGACAGCCGGCGTCGCCGAAGGCGTTGCCCGATAACATGTCTTTCACCGCATCTTGTGCCTGGGCCAGGGTCTCAGCCACGATCACGCCTTTGCCAGCGGCGAGGCCGTCGGCTTTGACCACGATGGGTGCACCCATTTTTTCTAGGTATGCCAGCGCTGGAGCCACTTCGGTGAAGTTTTGGTAAGCGCCGCTGGGGATGTTATGGCGGGCCAAGAAGTCCTTGGTGAACGCCTTAGAGCCTTCCAGTTGCGCCGCGCCTTTCGATGGCCCAAAACACTTGAGGTTCTTGGCGTTGAAAAAATCCACCACGCCCTCTACCAGCGGGACTTCTGGGCCCACTATGGTGAGGCCGCAGTCGTTATCTTGAGCAAACTGAGTCAACTTTTCGAAATCTAAAATATCGATGTCGACGTTTTCGAGCTTGGCTTCCAGCGCGGTGCCCGCGTTACCCGGTGCGACAAATACTTTTTCAACGCCAGCGCTCTGCGCCGCCTTCCAAGCTAGGGCGTGTTCACGACCGCCAGAGCCAATGATTAAAACATTCATGTTTTCACCGCTTTAGAATTTATAAATCTGCAATAAACAAAAAGACTTTAATCAAATAATTAAAGTCTTAGGAACCGTACCGAGCCACGTTATAAACTAGTGTCTAAAGTGACGCATGCCGGTGAACACCATGGTCATGCCTGCTTCATCGGCGGCGGCGATGACTTCGTCATCACGGATGCTGCCACCCGGTTGAATCACCGCGGCGATACCGGCCTTGGCGGCGTTATCTAGGCCGTCACGGAAGGGGAAGAACGCATCGCTGGCCATCACCGAACCTTTCACCTCAAGGCCCGCATGTTCGGCCTTAATAGCGGCGATTCGCGCCGAGTTCACGCGGCTCATTTGGCCCGCGCCGACGCCGATGGTTTGACGATCCTTGGCGTATACGATGGCGTTAGATTTCACGTACTTGGCCACTTTCCAGGCGAAGATTAAGTCGTGTAATTCTTGCTCTGTGGGTTGACGCTTGGTCACCACCGTGAGGTCGTCCACGGTGATCATGCCGTTGTCACGGTCCTGTACCAGTAGGCCGCCGTTGACACGCTTAAAGTCAAACGCCTGGGCGCGGTCACCGGCGAATTCGCCGCTTTCCAGTAGGCGTAAGTTCTTCTTGGCGGCGATAATGTCTTGGGCTTGCTGGCTGACGGACGGCGCGATGATGACTTCCACAAACTGGCGTTCGGTGATGGCGGTGGCGGTGGCTGCATCGAGTTCGCGGTTAAAGGCGATGATGCCGCCAAAGGCCGACTCGGTATCGGTGGCGAAGGCGAGGTCGTAGGCGGCCTTGATGCCGTCGGTGCTCACGGCCACACCACAGGGGTTGGCGTGCTTAACGATGACACAGGCAGGTTTAGTGAAAGACTTCACGCATTCCAGCGCGGCGTCGGTGTCGGCCACGTTGTTGAAGGAGAGTGCCTTACCTTGCAGCTGTTTGGCGGTGGCGATGCAGGCCTCTTCTTGCTTGGCCGACACATAGAACGCGGCGTTTTGATGAGGGTTCTCACCGTAGCGCATGTCTTGTGCTTTGATAAATTGGGTATTAAAGGTACGGGGGAAACCGGCCTTGTTGTCTGTGCTGAGCACGTCTGCGTCTTGGTCGATACGACCTAGGTAGTTGGCAATCATGCCGTCGTAGGCGGCGGTGTGTTCGAATGCCTTGAGGGCGAGGGCAAAACGAATCTTGTCGCTTAAACCATTTTGGCTGTCGAGTTCGCTCAATATTTTGCTGTAATCGCGGGCGTTGACGACGATGCCCACGTGGGCGTTATTCTTAGCGGCGCTTCTCACCATAGTCGGGCCACCGATGTCGATATTTTCGATGGCGTCGGCCAGTGTGCAGTCTGGGTTGCTGGTGGTGGCTTCGAACGGATAAAGGTTAACGACCACTAGGTCGATGGGGTTGATGCCGTGCTCTAGCATCACCGCATCGTCTTGGCCGCGACGGCCCAGTACGCCACCGTGGATTTTTGGATGCAAGGTCTTGACGCGGCCGTCCATCATCTCGGGGAAGCCGGTGTAATCTGAGACTTCAACCGCGTTCACATGGTTGTCACACAGAAGCTTGTAGGTGCCGCCGGTGGAGAGGATTTCGACATTTTTGGCAGCTAGGGCTTGCGCAAACTCAACGATGCCGGTTTTATCAGAAACACTGATGAGGGCACGACGAACAGGAGTAATGGTCATAATTGATCAGTTGGCCAGTTTTAAGGGTGTAAAAAAATAAACGCTGCCGTGGCAGCGTTGTTTTAAATGGGTGTCGCTCTACAGCATGCCGTATTGCTTTAGCTTCTTACGCAATGTGCCGCGGTTGAGGCCCAGCAATTCAGAGGCTTTGGTTTGGTTGTCTTTAGTGTAGCGCATAACCACCTCTAACAAGGGGGCTTCCACTTCTGACAGTACCATGTCGTACACATCGGTAACGAGCTGGCCATCTAGCTGGGCGAAATAGCTTTCTAGGGCTGTCTCTACACTGTCGCGTAGGGTGTGGGTGTTTTCTGCTGGTAATTGTGTAGTGTTGCTTGTCTCTACAGGGTTATTTACCACTGGTGCTTCGTGGGTGCTCATGCCGCTTGTTCCTTCCCCGGTTGTTCGAAAAATTGTGTGATGAGTGTTATTTGCTCTGCTGTGGTTTGCAGTTTATTAAACTGCTTGCGCACATCCCTACTGGTGTCGTGGGCGCTTAAGTACCAGCCCACGTGTTTGCGCGCGATGCGTAGGCCCATGAAGGTGCCGTAAAACTCGTATAGCTCGTGCAGGTGGCCCAGTAATATCTGTTTCACTTCCTGCATACTTGGGCTGGCCAGCAATTCACCGCTTGCTAAATAGTGGCTTATCTCCCGAAAAATCCATGGGCTGCCCTGAGCTGCCCGCCCTAACATGAGGCCATCTGCCTGGGTGTATTCCAAAACCGCACGGGCTTGCTGAGGGGTTTGAATATCTCCGTTGGCGATGACCGGAATAGAGACCATCTCTTTTACCGCCTTGATGGTGTCGTATTCCACCGCCCCTTTGTAGGCACAGGCGCGGGTGCGACCATGAATGGCCAGCGCCTTAATGCCTGCGTCTTGGGCTATTTGGGCGATGCTGGGGGCATTTTTACTGTTGCTATCCCAACCGGTGCGCATCTTAAGCGTCACCGGTACGTCTACCGCCGCCACCACCGCCTGCAAAATATCTTTTACCAATATTTCGTCTTTCATGAGCGCACTGCCGGCCGCCTTGTTACAGACTTTCTTGGCCGGACACCCCATGTTGATATCGACGATTTGTGCCCCGTGCTGCACGCTCATGATGGCAGCGTTGGCCATCATGAGGGCATCGCCGCCGGCAATTTGTACCGCGATGGGGCCGGACTCGCCACGGTGGTCGAGGCGAGTCTGAGATTTACGGGTGTGCCATAAATTCACATCGCTGGTGACCATCTCACCGACGACCAAGCCCGCACCCAACTGCCGACACAACTGCCTAAACGGGCGGTCGGTCACGCCTGCCATGGGGGCAAGTACCAGAGGTGTTTGAATTTGGTACGGGCCGATTTGCAACATGGGTGACGTATTGGTTATTTTTTGCTCTGTAAGGGGCGGCTATCATACCCGCAAATTGTCCCTGGTAAAAGACTTGAGGGGCTAACTTTTGAGCTATTTTAAGAGTTATTCGCCTGTTTAATAATTAGGCAGAATGTCAAGACTGGGGAGGCATAAAATTAGCCTCTTAATGGCGGCAGGCCCTGCTAGGGTTGCAGGAAATGCACCTGATAATTATTGGCGCTGGGGCCGGGGTCGGCAATTTCTAGGGCGATGTGAATGGGGGTTTGCACTGGCATCATGGTGAGTCCAGCCGCCTCACCGGCTAAATATTCGTGTGCCCTAAATACCCGGTGGGCCACCACTTTTTCGTTCTTATCGCTGAAGGTGAGCGCTAAGAGAGGGAAGGCTTGCGGGTATTGCGCGCCGTTAATAAACAATACGTCTACCACCAGCGCATCTTTGAAGCGCGTGTGGGAACTTACTTGGGGGCTGGCGGTGGTGCGAATGCTGGCTAGGTCATAGCTGGAGGGCAGG
>CAJXIK010000160.1 GCA_913054445.1 uncultured Bermanella sp. | reverse complement strand
AACCTTTGATTAAGCTGACCATAGGAACACGACACACCGCTCACCACCTGCTGGCGAATTTGCAACAAGGCCTCCAGCACCTCCACCAGGCGATCGAACTGCATGCTCACATCCATGGGCGCGTCGATTTCGAGCAGCAGGTCACGATAGGCACAGACGTATTCGTAGCTCGAATTTATCTGTTTCAATTGGCGCGCCGACGCGGGGGAATCCACCGCCTGTAAAATCATCAGGACCTTAATCATCTCCCGGGCACCCTCGCAGTCACCATATAGCGACTCATGGCTAATAAAACAATTTAAGAAGTGAATGCTGGATTGAACAGGGCTTCTGCTCTGTTTGCCAAATTGGTGTTGCTGAATCAGTGCCTGCCAGTTAAAAACGTCATGGCATTGGCCATTGGCGGCAGAGGTGAAATTAGGATCGATTGACGGTGTCATAATGCTGTCCTTTTAGGTGATACCTGCCACGTATAAGCGATATGCGTGCCAAAACATAACCGCTATTGGCCATTATTATTGGCGTTAGGTTTACGCCATTAAATGTGCACTTTTCGACCAATGTTTTTGCGGGCGCTTAAAATACTCATTCACCCGCTGTTTTGCTTGTCAGCTAGGCCGTTTCACACTAGGGTTGGCCCATAATTGACAGGAGTTTCACCTTTACATGGCCAAAGTGACACACGCACCATTATCACCCAAGCAACTCAGCATCCACATAGCGGACAACTGCCTGCCCTTTGCCACCAGCGCTGAATTAACCCCTTACAACGGAGTGCTCGGCCAAGACCGTGCGGTCACCGCCATTCAATTTGGCGTGGCCATGGATCGCCCCGGCTACAACGTATATGTCATGGGGGATGCAGGCACCGGCCGCAGCTCTTATGTGGGCGAATACTTAAAGAGTGAGGCCAAGCGACAGGCCAGTCCCAGTGACTGGGCCTACGTCAATAATTTTGACAACCCGCGCGAACCACTAAAGCTGGAATTGGCGGCAGGCCTGGGTCAGGTCTTTAAGAAAGATCTCGAGACGCTCATCGACAACTTGCTGGCCACCTTCCCAGCCGCCTTCGAACACCCCACCTACCAGCAAAAAAAGAGCCTCATCGATCGCGACTTCAACCTACTGTACGACAAGGTCATCGACCGCATCGAACAAGCGGCCCTCAAGTGCAATATCGCCATGTTCCGCGATACCTCCTCCATTAGTTTCACCCCCATGAAGGATGGCAAGAGCCTAGACGACACCGAGTTTGCGGTCTTAGATGAAGCCACCCGAGAAGCCTTCCACAACAACATCCACGAACTGGAAGGCCAGCTCAACGATGAGCTAGTGCCCCTGCCCCAGTGGCGCAGGGAAAGCAACGAGGCCCTCAAGGCCCTCAACCAAGTCACCATCGACCAAGCGGTGACGCCGCTCATGAAACCCTTAATTGAGCATTATCAAGATAATGAGCAGGTATTGGCCTATCTCGATAAAA
This sequence comes from uncultured Bermanella sp., assembly GCA_913054445.1. Lineage (GTDB taxonomy): Bacteria > Pseudomonadota > Gammaproteobacteria > Pseudomonadales > Oceanobacteraceae > Bermanella. Next base: position 3,611 of record CAJXIK010000160.1, on the reverse strand, counting down.
TCAAACAGAATTTACATCGTACCGTCATCGCCGAACTCACCGATGACCGCACCCTAGAGAGCCGTGAAGACAGCGCCAAGCGCACCTTCTTGGAAGAAACCTACCTGCCTAATTTAATTGTCAGCCGCCAGCAAGACTCCGGCGCACCGGTGGTCTATGAGACCCACCCCAATTACGCCAACCTGTTTGGGCGCATCGAATACAGCAGCGACCAAGGGGCCTTAGTGACCCACTACCGCAAGATTTGCCCGGGCGCCTTGCATCAGGCCAACGGCGGTTACCTAATGGTGGATGCCGATAAAATTCTCCACGAGCCCTTCGTGTGGGATGCCCTCAAGCGCGCTCTGAGTTCCCGCCAGTTAAAAATTGAGAGCCCCTACAGCGAAATGGGCATGGTCAGCACCACCACCTTAAACCCACAATGGCTACCATTAAACCTCAAGATCATCCTCATCGGCTCGCGCAGCACCTATTACCTACTGCAAGATCTAGATGAAGAATTCAAGAGCATGTTTCGCGTCTTGGTGGACTTCGACGACCACCTCAACTGCTCGGCTGAGCACATGGAGTCCTTCGCCCGCCTGCTGCACAGTCGTTGCCTAGAAAAAAACTACGCCGCCATCAGCCGCGAGGGCGTGCTGCGCTTAATCGAACAGAGCGCCCGCCTAGCCGAAGATCAGCGTCACCTCAGCGCCCGCATCGGCGACCTGTTTGAATTACTGGCAGAGGCGGAGTTTGTGCGCAAACTGGCGCAGGCAGAGACCATTAGTGACGTGCATGTGAGCCGCGCCCTGGAAGCCAAGCAACAGCGCAGCGGCCGCATTCAAAGAGAGATCCTCGATGACATCCTCGATGGCACCATATTAATCGACACCGATGGCGAGGCCGTGGGCAAGATCAACGGCCTTACCGTGTTGTCCATAGGCGACAGCTCGTTTGGTGCCCCGGCGCGCATCACCGCCACTGTGTATCCCGGTGGGCGCGGCATCGTCGACATAGAACGAGAAGCCAACCTCGGGCAAAACATCCATACCAAGGGCGTGATGATCTTAACCGGCTACCTAGGGCACACCTACGCTCAAGAATTTCCCCTCGAGGTATCGGCGTCCATCGCCATGGAACAGAGTTATGGCTACATAGATGGCGACAGCGCCTCCTTGGCGGAAGCCTGCGCCCTCATCAGTGCCCTCAGCCATATCCCCATTCATCAAAGCCTGGCTGTCACCGGCTCCATGAGCCAGTATGGCGAGGTGCAGGCGGTGGGGGGCATCAACGAAAAAATTGAAGGCTTCTTTGCCGTGTGTAAGGCGCGCGGCTTAAACGGCCAGCACGGCGTCTTGATACCCGCCTCTAATGTGAAGCACTTAGTGCTCAACAGCGAAGTGATCGAGGCGGTGCGAGAGGGTCAGTTCCGTGTGTATGGCATCAACAGCGTAGACCAAGCCCTGGAAATCATGATGGATCGTAAGGCTGGCACCCTCAACAAGCGAGGCAACTTCCCGCGCGGTTCGGTGAACTACCGAGTATTGGCACGCCTGCGGGAAATCGCCGATATCGGCAAAGAAGAAGAGCACGAAGAGGAGCACAAGGACGCGGTGAAAAAGCCCAGTGACACTACGCCTGCCGCTAAATAGCACACCTAAACACACACTATGCTAAAGCCTGAGTTTACCGCTCAGGCTTTAAACGCCTAATAGAGCCAAAATCTTAGCAACCATTAGTACTATACCTGCCATTTTAAGTCGCATTTATTGCATAAACAGCCCGTAAAATAGCCCCCATAAAAGTCCAGTTTCATGGGGCAAGAGCTATACTCAAGGCAGATATGTTCTAGGGAGAGTTAAATGAGCCCAGGTAATGAGCTGCTGTTCAGCGACGAGCCTAAACTCAAGTCCCCCCCTCCTAAAGAGGCAGGTGACAAAGAATACCTAGTGTTAGTGGTGGATGATGATGAGTATGTCCACCAGTTAACCAAGATGGTACTGCGCGGCTTTACCTTTGAGAACAGCCCTATTCGCCTCGCCAGTGCCATGAGCGCCAAGGAGGCCATTGACTACATGGGTAGCCACGATAATGTGGCTGTGGCCTTAGTGGACGTGGTGATGGAAACCGACAACGCCGGCCTAGAGCTAGTGAACCATATTCGAAATAACTTCAACAACAACGAGGTGCGCTTACTGATACGCACCGGTCAACCGGGCGCGGCCCCCGAGGTCTCGGTCTTTCAAGATTACGACATCAACGACTACCTGAGTAAGACCGATCTCACCGCCCACAAGTTGCGCATGACCCTGCTCAACGCCCTGCGCTCCTACCGCGACATTCGCCATGCGGCTGAACTGCAAAAACAAATTATGCTGGCCGAGCAAGAAACCCAGGCGGCGGCGGCGGCATCGGCCGCCAAGTCGCAATTCTTAGCCCACATGAGCCATGAAATTCGCACCCCACTCAACGGCATCATCGGCATCGCCGACATCTTGGCGGCAACCACACTGAGCGACACTCAAAAACAGTATATCAACACCATACACGACTCGGGAGAAGCCCTGTTATCCATCATCAATGACATTTTAGACTTCTCGAAGATTGAAGCAGGTAAACTGGAATTAGAAAGCATTGATTTTTCCCTAAGCGAAAACTGCCAAGCCCTGCATAATTTATTTATGGTGCAACTCAACAAAAAGGGCCTGAAGCTGGATATCCACATCGACCCAAGCATTCCATCCTTCTTATTAGGCGACCCCCTGCGCATCAAACAAATTCTACTCAACCTTATTAGCAACAGCATTAAGTTCACCAGCCAAGGGGCCATCGAATTAACCATCAATCAGGTCAAGCCGGAGCCCAGCTTGGTATTACAATTCAACGTAAAAGACAGCGGCATCGGCATCCCCGAAGACAAACAAAAACTGTTATTTAAAGCCTTTACTCAGGTAGATTCATCCACCACGCGGCAATACGGCGGTACCGGCCTAGGCTTGCAAATCAGTAAACGCTTGGTTGAATTAATGGGCGGCCACATCGAGGTGAGCAGCGAACCCGATGTGGGTTCAACCTTTTCGTTCACCCTCGCCTTAAAAAGAGGCAGCCATCCGCAACAGGCCGCCGCACATGAGCAGCCACACAGCAAACTGCCCAAGGAACAAATTTGCATATTGGTGGCCGAGGATAACCGCACCAATCAAATGGTGGTGGGGGCCATGTTGAAACGCTTGGGCTACCAATATGAAATTTTCGACGATGGCCAGCAAGCCATAGATGCAATTGATCTTAAAAAATATGATCTTGTATTGATGGATTGCCAGATGCCCATTTTGGATGGGTTTGCTGCCACCAAAGCCATCCGCAGCAACGACACCCTAACCGACCTGCCGGTGATCGCACTCACCGCGGGGGTCACCGCCCAAGAACAGCAACAATGTTACGATGCAGGCATGAATGACTTTCTTTCCAAGCCCATCACCATGGAGGTGCTAAAAAACACGCTGCTGAAGTGGCACTAAAGAACGGGGCACGTTGAATGGTGTACTGCAACGCGACATTAAATCCTTCGGGTTCAACTCCGAAACCCATCAAAAGGCTTCAGAGTCCAGTAACTTAGATTAGAGGTT
>CAJXIK010000159.1 GCA_913054445.1 uncultured Bermanella sp. | reverse complement strand
GGTCTTTGAAGCATGGATGCTTCAGGAAGCCTCCATGGACGGATTGACGGCGGCCATAAACTGAACCACCACCATTTCAGGCTGGCGGAGAAAGTGCGCCAATGCTGCTTTAACTTTAACGGGGTTGCCAATCTCCCTTATTTCATCGATGCTTGCCCTAATTAAATTGCGAATTAAAAACCCCCTCGCCCGTGAAAATACACAACCACATCATTAGCAGCGCCAAATGGTGCCCCAGCGCCAACTACAACGAGCGCCCCACGGCCGACATTAATATGCTGGTGGTGCATAACATCAGCCTGCCCCCCGACCAATTTGGTGGTGGCTATATAGAAGACTTTTTCTGCAATAAACTAGATAGCAAGGCGCACCCCTATTTTAAGACCATAAAAGACTTGCAGGTAAGCGCGCATTTGCTTATTCGCCGTGATGGCTCGCTGGTGCAGTTTGTGCCGTTCGATAAGCGGGCCTGGCATGCGGGGCGCAGCGAGTTTGCGGGGCAAACCGAGTGCAACGATTTCTCCATCGGCATCGAGCTGGAAGGCAGCGATCATATCCACTACCATGAATGCCAATATGTGGCGCTGGCCGAGGTGACTGGGCTATTGTTACACGCCTATCCGGCCATGAACGCGGCGCGCATAGTGGGTCACAGCGACATCGCCCCGGGCCGTAAAACCGACCCCGGCGGCAGTTTCGACTGGCCTAAATACAAGCGCTTAATCGCTAATAGCCCACAATAACCGACAGCCGCTTAACCCTAAGAAGAGCCACATGAATTTTATCGTCTTGCTGTTTACTGTGCTTCTGCAAAAACAAACCCGCAAGCCTGGTTATCAGCGTGATAATGCCTGGTTTCGTCGCCTTAGCGGGCCGTTTAATGTGCCTAACATGGGGTTTAAGGGGCAGTTTTTTGTGTATTGCCTCATCGTGTTGCTGCCCTGCTTGTTGCTGGGGGTGTTCATGGCCAGCCTCAGTGGTTTGCTGGGCGGTGCCTTGTCGTTGCTGATACAGGTGGCGGTGTTGTTGTACGTGTTGGGGCGCGATGATTTTAGCCAGCGCGTCGAGCTCTTTAATGAGTGTTGGCGCAAAGAGGATTATCAGGGGGCATTTTGCTGCGCGCAGAGTTTTTTAAGCCTGCGCCGTCAAGTAGAGTGCCAAAGCCCCTTCGAATTACATCAGGCCGTGCGTCAGGCCATTATCCATGCCTGGTTTGTGCGTTTCTTTGTGTTTGTATTTTGGTTCTTGCTGCTGGGCATCGGTGGGGCCTTGGCGTGCCTGTTAAGCTTTTGGTTCTTTCGTCAGTTTAAACTGCCATGGGTGAAGAGCTTGCTGGGGGCCATAGAATGGCTGCCCGCCCGTCTATTGGCACTGAGCATGGCCCTAGCAGGGGATTTTGTCCGCAGTTTTCCACAGGCGCTGGCGTTTGCCAGCGATTTTCACAGCAGCAGCAAGCGTGTACTCACGCAGACGGCACTGAGCGCCGACCAGCAAGAGGAAGCAGGCTTCGATTGCCAAGCGGCTCAACAAATTTTAGTGGATACCAATCAACTGATGTTGCGCTGTGGCATCCTGTGGTTGTTGGCGGTGGCCTGTTTAACGGTGTTTGCGGGTTTTTGATTCGGTAGCCCTAACGGCCGATACTCTATAATATTGCGCCCCTATTATTCTTGACCATCTGTGGCTGCCCGCTGTGACAAAAAATCAGTTTAAGAACCCTAACCCTAATCCTAGCCCTAACCCCGACCTTTCCCCTTCCTTGCAGTTGATACTGGGCGGCGCGCGTTCGGGCAAGAGCGCCTACGGCGAACGCTTGGCCAAAGACAGCGAGCTGCCTGTGTTGTATGTGGCCACCGCCCAGGCCTTCGACGATGAAATGCGGGCGCGCATTAAGCAGCATCAGGCCGACCGCCCCGACCACTGGGGCAGCATCGAGGTTTCCTGTGAGCTGCCCCAGATTTTGCTAGAAAACAGCCGCAGCGATAACCTAATATTGGTCGACTGCCTGACCCTGTGGCTCATGAATGTGATGTATGAGCAGAAGGACATCCATCAAAGCGTCAGCGAATTATTGCAGGCCTTAAGCCAAGTGCCGGGCCGAGTGATTATGGTGTCCAATGAAATCACTATGGGGGTGGTGCCCATGGGCAAGGAGAGCCGCCTCTATGTGGATGAGCTGGGGCGCTTGCACCAGCGCATCGCGCAGGCGGCCCAGCAGGTCACCCTGATGGTGGCGGGCATACCCATGGCAGTGAAGGGCGCTTAGCAGGCAAGAAATATAACTATAAATATAAATATGAGTGTAAATATGAATTGGTACTTACAAGCGGCTGCCTCTGTTCAGCAAGATATTATCGAACAGGCGCTGGCCCATCAGCTCACCCTCACGAAACCCCCGGGTGCGCTAGGTGCCCTCGAAGACGTGGCGGTAAAATTGGCGGGCTTACAGGGGGTGAAGAATCCTCAGCTTGAGCGCATTTATATTAGTGTTTTTGCCGGCGATCATGGCATCGCCCAGCAGGGGGTGTCGGCATTTCCGCAGGCGGTGACCACCGAGATGGTGAAGAATTTCGCCAGCGGTGGTGCGGCTATTTCGGTGTTGGCCCGTCAGTTAAAGGCGCAATTTGAGGTGGTTAACCTAGGCACTGTCTTCGCGGTGGAGGCACACCCGCACATCATCGACGCGCGCATTGCCGCGGGTACGCAAGATTTTTCACAGCAGTCGGCCATGGACGACACTCAGTTGCAGTTGGCCTTAAGTGCGGGTTGCGCGGCCGCCGAACGCGCCCAGCAACACCATAGCCAGCTATTCATCGGCGGTGAGATGGGCATCGGCAATACCAGCTCGGCCTCGGCGCTGGCCGCCGCGCGCTTAAATCTGCCCGCTCGGCAGCTGGTGGGCATGGGCACCGGCATCAGCGCGGCGCAGCTGCCATTGAAGGTTAAGCTCATCGATGAGGCGCTGGCCTTGCATGTCAGCCGCGAGCCTCTTGAGCAGTTGCAAGCTCTGGGGGGCTTCGAGATCGTGGGCCTAGTGGGGGCCTATATTCGTTGTGCTCAGCTGGGCATTCCCGTGTTGGTGGATGGTTTCATTAGCTCGGTGGCGGCGTTAATGGCGGTGGCCATCAACGACAGCCTCGCGCCCTGGCTGTTGTTCAGCCACGAGAGCGCCGAGCCGGGCCATCAAAAGGTGCTAGCAGCGTTGGCGGCACAGCCTCTGTTAAACCTTGGCATGCGTTTAGGCGAGGGCAGTGGGGCCGCCCTCGTGGTAAGTCTGCTGCAAAGTGCGCTGGCCCTGCATAACGAGATGGCCACCTTTGCCGAGGCCAACGTCAGTGAAAAAGAGGGTTGAACATGGAATTTAAAACCCTAGACCTATTGCGCCACGGCGAACCCCAAGGGGGCAATGTGTTTCGCGGGGTGACCGATCATGCGTTAACCGAGCAGGGTTGGTCGCAACTGCTGGCCGCCACCGAGGCCGATGCGGCGACGCAGCACTGGGACGTGATTATCACTAGTCCCTTATCTCGGTGTCATGACTTCGCGCAAAAACTGGCCGCTCGGTTGGCTGTGCCGCTGGTGGTGAACGCAGACCTGCGGGAATTTAATTTTGGCATCTGGGAAAACCAAGATATGGAGACGGTCTTCAAAGAAGACTTCGAGCGCATAAAAGGCTTGTGGGATGACCCCATGAACTTTGCGGCCCCGGCGGGGGAGGCGTTGCTAGACTTTGAGGCGCGGGTGTTGCGTGCCTGGTCCGAGTGCCTGCAACGGGCAGAGCATAAACCCTTGATCGTGTGCCATGGCGGTGTCATTCGCCTGCTCTTAAAAGAGGTGCTGGGCTTGCCGTTTAATAATATTAATCGCCTAGATGTGCCCTATGCCTGCCGCTCGCGGGTGCAGCTGGTGTCGCAGCAGCCTTATGATTATCGGCTACTGTCTCATGGTTAGAGTAGGCATGGTTAAAGGCGGCTGGCGTGTATGGGGGTTGCTGGCGCTGCTGTTGATGGCAAGCATGGGCACTCAGGCTAAAGAATACCGCATCATCACCCTCGCCCCGCACATCACCGAATTGTTCTATGAGGTGGGGGCCGGGCATTTTGTGGTGGGCACGGTGGAATACGCTGATTATCCACAGGCCGCCCAGAGCATCGAGCGGGTAGGGGCGTATAACAGCATCTCGGTGGAGCGCATAATGGCCCTGCAAGCGGATTTTATCGTGGCCATCCCCGATTCCGCCATGGCACCGCAAATTGAAAAGCTGCAAAAGCTAGGGCTGGACGTGCGTTTTAGCGATCCGCAAAATGCGCAGGAAGTGGCCGAGCAGTTGGTGCGTATTGGCGGCTGGGTGCAGAAACAAGCCATCGCGCAGGTGCGGGCAGATAAATTCCTGCATGACTGGCAGGCGTTAGAGCGCGAGTATCGGCACAAGCGCTTGCAGAACCTCAAAGGCAAGCCCAGAGTGTTTTTTCAGGCTTGGTTAAAGCCGCTGATGACGCTGAATAAAGACAACCTTATTAATCAGGTTATTGAGTTGTGTGGCGGGGTGAATATCTATGCTCACCTGCCCATGCCTGTGCCCCACGTCTCGGTGGAGTCTGTCATCACCAGCGCGCCGGATGTGATTATTTATTCTGGCCCCAGCCCCAGTGCCGAGGCGCAACAGTACTGGCAGCTCTGGCCCAGTATTCCTGCGGTAAAAAATAAGCGCCTGTACTGGGTGCACTCTGATGATTTAGCCCGCCCTGTGCCGAATATTATTAAAGGCGCTAAGGCCATGTGCCAGCACATTCACGGTGAGTCCAGCCAACGGCGTTAAAAATTACAGTCGTAAATCCCTCTAACACTCACCTCTGAGTCTATAAGCAAATAACGCGATGCACCTCGGGGCTGTACTTACACAGCCCTGCACTTTGCATCTTGCAGGTGGGTGAGTCTAAGACTGGCATGGTGGCGCTTCAGTTTGGGGTCTTTAAAACAGGGACGTTTTAAGGAAGCGCCCAGGGAAGGCTTGCAGCGACCTCAAACAGAAGTGCCACCATTCCAGGCTGGCGGATAGGGTCAAGCGCTGGCCTAAAATGCTGCCTCCAATATTTATGTAGTAATACTACAAGTATGAATTCCACTGGCTCCTTATATCCAGCTTAATGGTCGTTTTTGACAATAATA
>CAJXIK010000158.1 GCA_913054445.1 uncultured Bermanella sp. | reverse complement strand
GACCTAAAAAAGCACTAAACCCAACTTTGATCAGGCGGACTCCACAGATTGACCCTGTGCTTATTTTAATGCGATTGCCCTGTTAACGCGCGGGTGAAATCTTCCTCGTTATTGGCTAATATTCGAGATTCACTCTCCCAATAAAGGACGAACATGATCACCTATCTATACTGGGCACTGGTGGCGGCATTAAGCCTCGTGGCGCTCTATGTTTTGGCCATAAAACTAGGGCAATTTAAGGCGGCGGCGGTCGCGATTACAAGCATCTTGCTGCTGGGGTCATTGGCCTACTTCTTTCATTTTCAGCAGGTCTTCGTCAAACAATGGGGCGGTGTCATGACACTGTCGGTGCCGGATGGCCAGCTGCACATGGGGGCCACCTGGAAAGGAGACCACCTGTGGATAGAAAACTACGACCCCAAGACCAATGTCTGTCACTTCAGGGAATATTCCAAGGGTTCCCTATTAGAAGGTAAAGTGCTCATTAAAAACTGTAACCCTCTGCTGCCTAAACAATAGCGGGTCATACGGTACGCCTAAAAAAACAGCTCGCATGCGCCTTTTGCGCGCTATCGAGCGGGAATAGCAGCCACACTTGCCCTTGATTCTCCCCATTTCTGGGATAAAATACCCTCATATTTAAATCGCCCACCATACGAGCCTGCCATGAAATTCTTAGATGTGCGCACCGATTTTGCCTTTAAAAAGGTATTTGGCAGCCAAGACAGTAAGCCTAGGCTCATCTCGTTTTTAAACGCCATCATCGATTTTGGCCCGACTGGGGACATTACCGACCTCGACATCGTTGACCCTTACAACCTGCCGCAACTTAAAGGCATGAAAGACACCTTTGTCGATGTAAAAGCCGTCTTGCAAGACAACAGCACCGTCATCATCGAGATGCAGGTATTGAATCATCCTGGCTTTGAAAATCGCGTGCTCTACAACACCGCCAAAAATTACTCGACACAATTGGTTAAGGGCCAACGCTACGATTTACTCAAGCCGGTCATCGCCCTCACCATCGTGAATTTTGACATGTTCAAAGACAATCAAGAGCTGATTAATTATTTTAAAGTGCTCAATAAGAAAGATTTTTCACTATACAGTCACGACATCGAACTCATATTTGTTGAACTCAACAAGTTTCATAAAAGCCAAGAGCAGTGCACGGGCATTCAAGATGACTGGATTTATTTCCTAAAGAACGCAGGCTCGTTAAGCGTGATACCCAAGGATATTCCCGCCACGGTAGAAACCGCGTATGACGTGAGCAACGAAGCGGGCATGAGCCCCGAAGAGCTAGAGTTACAATACAAAAAACAGGAGTTCATCGCCGTACAAACCAGCGCACTGCAACAAGCGAGCGATAATGGTTTAAGACAAGGCCTTGAGAAAGGCCGTGCCGAAGGCCGCGAGGAAGGCCGTGAAGAAGGTCGTGAAGAAGGTCGCGAGGAGGGTCGTCACCATGAAAAGGTAGCCATCGCCACCACCTTGTTTAAACAGGGCCTAGACATCAACACCATAGCTGTCGCCACCGGTTTAAGTCTCGAGTCCCTGCAACAACTAAAACAACACCAGTCCTAACGCCACAAAGCCCAGTACCAGCCACACGATGGGCACTTTTAATACTCGCAAAGCAAAGAAGCCCAGCATCACCAGCGCCATATCCGTAGCGCCGAACACCGCACTGGTAAAGACAGGCTGGTACAGGGCGGCGCCCAAGAGGCCCACCACGGCGGCGTTGATGCCCCAAGCGGCACCCGCCACCCGAGGTTGGGCGGCCAGCGATTCCCACACCCCCTGCAAGCTGAGCAGCAATAAAAACCCCGGTAGGAAAATCGCGAGGGTGGCCAGCAAGGCCGCCAATAGCGGATGAGCCGCCGACATCTCAGCCCCTAAGAAGGTCGCCATGGTGAACATGGGGCCCGGCACCGCTTGGGCGGCGGCATAGCCCATGAGAAAACGGTCCGTGCTCATGGCATCGCCCACCGTGTGTTGTAGCAAGGGCAGCACCACGTGGCCGCCACCAAAGACGAGGCTGCCCGACTGATAGAAAGCGGCAAACATACTGCCCCAGGATGAGAATCCGCTCAGCCATGGCAAGCCTGCCAGCAGCCCGCAAAACACCAGCAGGGGCCATAACTTAAAGGCACCACTGCTAAGTGGCTGACTAGTTTTGGGCTTGTGCTGGGAGTTGGGCTTACCGCAGAAGGCACCGGCCAAGGCGGCCAACGCCAGCACCGCTATTTGCACCCATAGCTGCGGCACTAACAACAACGCCACGGCGGTTAACAGCGCGATGCCCATGGATACCTTGTCCTGGCAAAACGACTTAAACATGCTTAGGGTGGCATCGGCCACCACCACCACCGCCAGTAATTTTAGCCCGTGCATCACCCCTGCCAGCATGGCATTGGCGCTGTCGTCTAGGTTGCTGGTGGCGAGGAAATACAGCAACGTGAACGAGGGCAAGGTGAAGCCCATGAATGCCGCCACGCCCCCCCATAAACCGGCGCGACGCAGGCCCAGTGCAAAGCCCACTTGGCTAGAGCCGGGGCCGGGTAAAAACTGGCTGAGGGAGATTAAGCGCGCATAGGATTCATCATCGAGCCATTTTAAGCGCTGCACAAAGGTGCGTTGAAAATACCCTAGGTGGGCGGCTGGCCCGCCAAAGCTGATGCAACCCAACAGCAAAAATCGCCAAAAGACTTCAAAAACGTTATTCATACGCACCTCTTATAACAGCCACTTATTATAAAAAAAACAGAGCAATTTCATTAAAATTGAAGCCGAACCACTTTACTTTATCCGCCAGCCCGAAATGGTGTTGCTTCACTTTACGGCCGCCGTTAATCCGTCCATGGAGGCTTCCTGAAGCATCCATGCTTCAAAGACCCCAAACTGAAGCAACACCATTCCAAGCTCGAACCTTACAGCTTGCGATGCCCTCAATAATTGAGACTTAACGGCTAAGTGGACTTAGCTCAAAATGGGGGTTCATAGTTTAAATCCTGTACTTTTTTAATGCATTGCTCTGTACAAAAACTAACCAAATATTCTCTGTGCCCACACCGTCAGGCCCGCCGCCACACTGCCAAAGTGATCGCCATCCACCACTTGGATGCGACCCAGCTGCTGCTCGATGGCATGGCGAATCACCGGTGACTGAGCCGAGCCGCCGGTCACATAAATTAAATCCGGCTCGCAACCGGCCTGCTTGATGGCCTCGCCCATGAGGTTGGTCATCTTGTTGAGCGGCCGGTAGATGGCCTCGGCAAATTGCCCGCGGTCGATGTTACAGGCCAATTGTGACTCTATGTAGTGGAGATCCAGCTGCACATCGAGCCGCTCGGAGAGCGCTATCTTGCATTGCTCGGCGCTGCGCACTAAGTGATAGTTTTGCTTATCACGGCGCAGGGCGATGAAGCGTCGTATCAGTTCTGGCTGTACACAGTCGCGCATGAGCTGCTCTAAATGAAAACCGGTTGTCTTGTGGTTGAAGTTGGCCTGAGCCCCCGCATCGTTGGTGCATACCGCGTCCCAGAAAGCCTTAGTGGGCACATTGATGCCGCTCTTGAGGGTGGAGTTCATGCCAAACAACGGCATGAGATGCTTACCCGCCAGCTGAATGTCCAAATCGTTGCCCCCCACACGCTCGCCACTGTGGCCCATGAAGTCCTGTTGCCGCTGGTCTTTATTTTTGTGGCTGGGGCCCATGCGCACCATGGCGCAATCTGTGGTGCCGCCCCCCACATCCACCACCAGCACGGTCTTGTCTGTGGTCAGGCTTTGCTCGAAGTTCAAGCCGGCGGCGATGGGTTCAAACAAGAATTCGACACTTTTAAAGCCAGCCCGCTGGGCGGCGATGGTGAGAATATCGAGGGCCTGTTTATTGCTTTGCTCGCTATTTAAGCCCTGAAAATTAACCGGGCGGCCGATCACCGTATGGCTAATGGTGTCGCCCAAGGCGGCTTCGGCGCGGCGCTTGATGCCCTGCATCATGGCGGTGACGATGTCTTCAAAGAAGTGAATGGCGGCTGGAGGTAAGCCACTGGCCCCGAGGAAGGACTTGGGTGACTTCACGAAGTAGCCTTCGCTGGGTTCGCTTAGGTATTGCGCAAACGCCTGCTGACCCAAGTACAGGCTTTGCTCATCTGCGTGAAAACCCTGTTCGCGGCGCACGCGGGCGGCACGGGCCAAGGCCCCGCTGCGCTGCTGGATGAAGGCCTGTTGCTGGGCGGCAGCGTCAATGTTGAGGCCCACCTGCTCGCATATTAAGTCGCGGTCCAGGGCGTATAGGGTAGAGGGCATAAACGCCTTACCCGGCTCTAACGGCAGCAGGCTCACGTCTTGCTGGGTGCCGCGCGCGACCCCCATGGCACAGTTGGAGGTACCGTAGTCGAAACCTGTAATCATGGCTGGCCTGGATGCGTTAGAAAGGGCGCGCAAATTATCACATCATGCAGTGGGGTGCTAGAGATTTGCGGGGCTGCCAGCGGGCGTGGCACCATTGAGGTCGCCGTCGCCGCAGCCATTGACTATCCTTCATAGGTTAAGAAAATTTGGCAATGCTGGCAGGCCCACGGGGGGCACCCATGAAAGAGAGTGAATACCTAGAAGATCGCACCGACCTAGTTCAAAAGTTACAAGACTTCCCCTTTTTTCGTAACATCAACCCCGAGCATCTACTGGACATGCTCCGGCTCAGTAAATTACGCAGCTACGCCGAGGGCGAGGTCATCACCCAAGAGGGAGTCTACGACAGCTGGATTTATGTGCTGGTATACGGCGAGGTGAGAGTGTTCAAGGGAAACTCCGAGCTGGCACGCTTTAACGAAAGCGGCGACACCTTTGGCGAGCTGGCCATCATAGATGGCGAGGCCAGGTCGGCCACCGTGAGCGCCACCATAAAAACCAAGTGCCTGGCCATAGACGCGTCCTTCTTAGACCGCCTCCCCTTGGAGGAACAGAGTGCATTTTATTCGATCTTTTACCGCATGCTGGCCGAGATATTATCCAAGCGGCTGCGCGAAACCGGCCAGGAACTGGCGCAATGCAAAGAGCAGTTAAGGCTCTTGAGTTAACGCTCTTGAGCTGAGGCTATTGGCACTTATACAGAGCTTGCATGTCGGCATAAACCTGAGTCATCAGGTGCTCTAGGGTCTGTAGG
>CAJXIK010000157.1 GCA_913054445.1 uncultured Bermanella sp. | reverse complement strand
CGCACCCCGTGCGCGATAGGCCTAATTAAAACAAGGATCAACGCACCCCGTGCGCGATAAGATCTAATTAGAACAAGGAACAACGCACCCCGTGCGCGATAGGCCTAATTAAAACAAGGAACAACGTACCCCGTGCGCGATAGCTAGTCTTCATACTCAATCTTACGACCACTGCTAGTACAGCCCAGGCAGCGCACAAAAGTGGCCCTAGCAGGCACCATAATCAAAGAATCGGCCGCTTCCATAGCATTGCCCCCTAATAAACTAAAGGGCAGGGTGACGGTCCAAATAACACCACCGATGACGGTGGCCACTAGGGTAATAGGGCGCACGATCAAGCCATCTAGCGCCATGGCCACCGCCGATGGGGTCTCGTAAATTTCTTCGGCCTGGCTCTGCATGGGCAGGGTCAACATGAATAAGCTGGCTAAAATCATTAGGCTTTGTTTGCAGTGGCAGAGCATGCGCATGGGCTGGTTCCTTGTCAGTCTAGCGGTACTTTTTCCACACTATATCAGCTTTTATAGCGGGCGCTTGGCTACTTTTGGCAGTTTGAGCAATAAAACGTGCTGCGTTGTCCCTGGCTTATTTTTTTGATGGGCTGCTGGCAAGCGGGGCAGGGCGCACCCGTGCGTCCGTACACATTCAGTTGCTGCGCGAAGTAGCCGGGCTTGCCATCGCTGCCCACGAAATCCTTCAAGGTGGTGCCGCCCTCGTCGATGGCCTTCTTTAATACCAGCTTAATGGCCTCTACCAAGGCGGTAAACTTGGCCTTGCTAACCTTACCGGCGGCTTTCTTAGGGTTGATGCCGCTCAAATAGAGGCATTCGCTGGCGTAGATGTTGCCCACTCCCACCACCACCTTTTGATCCATGACGAAACTCTTAATGTTCACCACCCGCTTGCGGCTCTTCTGGAATAGGTACTCTGCGTCGAACACGCTTGCTAAGGGTTCTGGCCCGAGGTTATCCAAGATGGCCAAGGATTCATCGTGGGGCATCCACAGACAGGCACCAAAGCGGCGTGGATCGGTGAAGCGCAGCAGGCATGTGTGGCCGAAGCGAATGTCGAAGTGTTCGTGCTTGGCCGGTGGCTGTGGCTCACCCTGCAGGATGCGCAAACTGCCCGACATGCCCAAGTGAATGATGAGCGTGCCCAGCAACGACTCGGCCGCTTGGCTGGAGGCGGCGTGCCCCAGCTCGAGCAGCAGGTACTTAGCGCGGCGTTTGGTGGCCAGCACGGTCAAGCCCTGTACCGTTTGTGGCAGGTGCGCAGGGATGGGCCAGCGTAACTTAGGCTGGCGAATGTCCATGGCGGTGATGCGTTGGCCGTGGATGTGGGGGGCTATGCCACGGCGGGTGGTCTCGACTTCGGGTAGTTCGGGCATAGGGTCTCTACTGTGTTTTCATCAGGCACAAAAAAGGCCCACTAAAAAGTGAGCCTTTTATCAGCGACCATCAATTACTTGATTTTAGCTTCTTTAAACATAACGTGCTTGCGAACCTTAGGATCGAATTTCTTCAATTCCATTTTCTCAGGCTTAGTACGCTTGTTCTTAGTGGTGGTGTAGTAGTAACCAGTACCGGCAGTCGATACTAATTTAACTTTTTCACGAATAGATGCCATGGTAGGACTCCTTAAACTTTCTCACCGCGGGCACGAAGTTCTTTAAGAACTGTGTCGATACCCTTCTTATCAATAATACGCATACCTTTTGTAGTAAGACGTAAACGTACGAAACGATTTTCACTTTCAACCCAGAACTTGTGGTTCTGAAGGTTAGGAAGAAAACGACGCTTAGTGCGGTTCTTCGCGTGAGAAACATTGTTACCTGTTACAGGGCGTTTACCCGTAACCTGACAAACTTTAGCCATTGTTATTGCCCCGACTTATATAAAGCGAAATCAAAAAAATTCGTTCGGGGCCAGAATGTACGCTACCTGCAAGCAATTTTGCTTGGAGCCTACGGCTACCCGTCTAAAAAGAGCTGCGTTTTATACCAAAAAGCCAGACTCAAAGCAAGAGAATTGAGTATTTTTTGAACGCGCCGAGGCGGGTCATTCTCAAATTTCATCTAACTTAAGCTCAATACTCTGGGCTCTTCTATACTCTTGGTTAAGTGATAACTCGCAGGAGTTGCCGCTTAACCAGCGACAGCGGGCTGCATTATACCCGTCTGGCGTTAATTGTCTTTTGGAAAAAGCCCAGTTTGAAAATAATTCTGGCTTGTTCACCTAGGGAGCGCATTTATTGATGGCATCTACACGGCTGGCTGGGGGGCTGTCTGAGCCATGAGGGTATTTAACCCCGCCCAACCCAGGTTCGATGCGCAACAGGCGCAGAGCGTCATCCAGCGCTTTACTGCCTATAACGGCCACCGCATCGAGCGTACGCAGAAGGCCCTCAGCGAGCGCCAGCAGGTTTTTCTCGAGGTCATGACCCTGCTCTTTCATGTTAATCACGAGAAGTTGCCAGGCTTCGTAGATTACCAATGCCCCTGTGGGGTGGCGCGCTACGAGCCCGGCAAAAATAGTCTGCGGGCCATGGCGGGCATCACCACGGGTTTCCAGTATCAACAGCGGCGCTCGGGCCAACTTAGCATCAAGAGCCTGTTTCTCATGGGCAGCTGCGGCTCCCTTGGTCACAGCGGTGGCAGCGACCTAGATATCTGGCTGTGTCACAACCCCAGCCTTAGCGAGCCAGAGCTGGCGCTGCTTCAGCAAAAATGCACGGCCATCGAGCAGTGGGCCGAGAGCATCTCCCTCGAGGTGCATTTCTTCCTCATGGATGCCGATAAATTTCGCCGTGGCGAGCGCAACGACCTCGATGGCGAGGACTGCGGCAGCGCCCAGCATCAGCTGCTGCTAGACGAATTCTATCGCACCGCCATCCTGCTAGAGGGCTGCTACCCTCTGTGGTGGATCGTGCCCCCCGAATACGAGCGCCATTATCAGGATTACATAGACCACATGGAGAGCCAGGGCTTTGCCAGCCCAGATGAGGTCATCGACTTTGGCGGGGTGGGCAGTATTCCCCCTGGTGAGTTCGTGGGAGCGGGCATGTGGCAGCTGTATAAGGCCATCGGCAGCCCCTATAAATCCATCCTCAAGTTATTCTTAACCGAGGCCTACGCCAGCGATTACCCCAGCGTGATGCCCCTCAGCGTGGAGCTAAAGAAGCGCATCTATGATGCAGATGCTCAGCTCGAGACCCTCGACCCCTACCTGTTATTATTCGATTATCTGGCGGCCTATCTCAACGAACGGCAAGAGGAGAGCCGCCTAGACCTCGTGCGCCGCTGCATCTATTTTAAATGCAACATTCCCATGAGCCAAACCGCCAAACGTAAGCACTGGAAGCGCGACCTGTTAAAACCCCTTATTCGCCAATGGGAGTGGGATGAGGGCCACCTTGCCCACTTAGATAACCGCCCTCTGTGGCAGGTGCATACCGTCATTCAGGAGCGCAAGTTGTTGGTCAACGAGCTTATTAACAGTTATAAGTTTCTCTCGCGTTTTGGCCGCCAGTTCCAGCAGGAGACGCTATTAAACGCCAAGGACATGACCCTATTGGGGCACAAGCTATACGCCACCTTCGACCGCAAACCGGGCAAGGTAGACTTCATCAACCCCAACATAAGTCGCGATATTCAGCAGGAGAAACTCACCCTGCACCTTAACCGCGAGCATGTGCGCCAGCGCATCCCGCACATGTCGTGGAGCCTCTTCACCGGCGTAGAGCGGCCGGGCAGTGCTCAGCACCCTCTCAAGAAATCGGCCAGCCTCATCGAGCTGCTGGCTTGGTGCCATGTGAATCAGGTCATGGCCAAGGGCACGCAGGTAGTGCTGTATCACGGTAAAGATCAGGGCAACGACTACGAGCTGAAGGAAATCATCAGCAGCTTTCGTCACTTGCCGGTGGCCACTAGCGTCACCGCCAATTTCGAACACGCGCCAGTGCCGCAGATTATTAACCTGTACGTCAACGTGTTCGTGGACCCCATGAATCACTTCACCCGCCGTGGCATCCATAAGGTCTCTAATCTCACCGATTCCTTGGGTTACAGCACCCTCAAAGAAAACCTAGTGCTCACCATCGACCAGCTGGTCTACAACAGCTGGCGCGAGGTGTTGGCCACCCGCTATGAGGGGCAAAGCGCCATGCTGCGGGTGATCGAAGAGTTGCTGATGTCTTACCCCCCAGGCAGCACCGCGCCGCGCCCCCAGTTAAAGGTGCTTTGCTTTTGCAGTACCCGCCCACAGGCCATCGCCCAGCGGGTGACATCCTTGCTCGAGGAAATATTCCGCTGCTTTTACAAGAGCAAGTTGGGTCGCCGCAGCCGTTATGTGTTGCAGGTGGGGGAGGAGTTTCATCTTATTCAGTTTAGTCAGGGGCGGCCGCTCATCTATCACTATGAGAAGGCCGCACACCTGCTTAGGCAGCTGGCCAAACCTCAGCCCCATTACAGTAAGCTGGTGCTCGATAGCCACGCCCTGCCCAATAGTGTGATCGCCATGATTTGCCAGCATGCCCGCCCCGGCCGCCTGCAAGTCTACTATTTGCAAGAGGGCGACCCCACTGAAAGCGTGGCGCAGATGTACGTGCTCGATGAGCGCGGCTCCCTCGTGCAGTGGCGGACCCCCATGTACAACGAGGCGGCGCTCATCAACCCGCTCCATAGCTTTTTGCGTCAGGTGGAATATCGCCAGAATCGTCATCGCTTTGCGGAGCCCGCAGAAATACCCGTAGATCAGGAGCGGGTGATCGAGTATTACCAAGTATTGCTGCCCAAGAAAAACCAAGCCATGGGCCGTCGTGCCATTCGCCCTAAAGAAGGCCTCGGGCAGGGGCGCTTCTTCGATGTACACGCGCAGGTGGATTTCGATGCCGAAAATAACATCGGCTTCTCCCTGCAATGCGAGCAGCAGGAGTTTAGCCGTCTAGAACACGGCGATCAGGTCTACAAAGAACTGGTGCGCTACTTAGTGCTGCTGCGTAAGCACCAGAAACCCTACCCTGTTTATATCACCGACCTATCCATCAGCGACCGCCTGCATAATCGCAACGCCAAGCACGTGTTGCAGACCGCCAGCTACCTAAACTACAAGCACAAGCTAGAGGCGCAATTAAACAAGGCGCTGGTGGCGCTTTATCCGGGTAAATAAAAGCGGCTA
>CAJXIK010000156.1 GCA_913054445.1 uncultured Bermanella sp. | reverse complement strand
CCACTGATGCCCGCCAGTTCTTGTAGCAGGTTAGTATCGCGCACCAGTTTTAAAATTTGTTCACGGAGCCATTGCTCGCGGCGCTCGTCTAGCCCCAGTGCCTGATAATATTCGTCCACTAGGTTTTCTAATTCGGCCAGTTCACCATAGGTTTCGGCGCGGGTCATGGGCGGCATTAAGTGATCTATAATCACCGCCTGCGTGCGGCGTTTGGCTTGTGCCCCTTCTCCCGGGTCGTTAACGATAAACGGATAAAAATTGGGCATGGGCCCTAACGCAATATCTGGCCAGCAGTTTTCTGACAGGGCCGAGCCTTTACCCGGCAGCCATTCTAGGTTGCCGTGCTTGCCCACATGAATCACCGCGTTCACTTGGTATTCGTGACGCAGCCAAAAATAAAAAGCCAAGTAACTGTGGGGGGGCACTAGGTCTGGGTCGTGATAGTTGGCTAACAAATCTAAATTAAAACCACGGGCCGGTTGAATGCCCACGAAGGTTTCTCCCAGACGAATGCCCGCCAACATGAGCCGTCCGTCTCGACATTTTGGGTCTTGCTCTGGGCTGCCCCATTTGTCCCAGACCGCCTGCTGGTTTGCCAGTGGCAGCTTTTTAAAATGGCTCAGGTAGCTCTCTAGGCCGATGCTCTGCCAGCAGGGTAACTGATGCAGAGTATTGGGGTTATTGGTAACCGCCCCCAGCAGTTCTTTAATGAGCCCGTTGCCATCAGCAGGAATACTGTCTATGGGGTAGCCCGAATCTTTTAGCGCATTTAAAATATTGATGGTGGACTGGGGCGTATCTAGCCCCACCCCATTGCCAATGCGGCCATCTTTAGTGGGGTAGTTGGCCAACACTAAGGCGATGCGTTTTTGTGAATTATGGGTGGCGGCCAGCGTGCAGTAAGCTTTTGCCAACTGCACCACAAACGTGGCGCGCTCTGGGTGCAGGCTATAGCGCACCACTGGGGTTTCGCAGCGTTGGTTGTAATGGCTTTCGCTTTTAAAACTCACCGCGCGGCTGATAATGCGCCCGTCCATCTCGGGCAACACCACATGCATGGCAATATCGCGGCTGCGCAAGCCCTGTGAATACCCTTGCCAATCGTCCTGGGTGCCGCTGGCCAATATGAGTTGCAGCACGGGTAAATCTTTGGCAAACGGGGATTGTATGAAGGTGGGTTCGCTGGCTAAATCGGCATTGCTGATGGTATTGCTGGCAAAGCCTGTGGTGTTTAATATTAAACTGGCATCTGTTTTTTCCATGAGTTCATTCACCATGGCTAAACAGGTTTTATCTTTGAGTGAGGCCAAGGCAATGGGCAGAGGGTTAAGCCCGCTCTGCTCCATTTGTAAAATTAAATCGTCGAACATTTGTGTGTTGGCACTTTGCAGGTGGCTGCGATAAAACAGCAATATGCACACGGGCTTGGCTTTCTTGGTTTTCTCGCCTGTCCTGGCTGTGCCGTTTTCCTGCCAGCGCATGCGCCAATCGTTTAAGCTAACCGACCCATGACCTTGGGCGGGTAAGTAAATCAGGCAAGGGGGTATGGCCCTTGGCTCTTGCCACGCCAATTCCCCGTTACTGTTTTTTAGGCTACTGTTTTTTTGGCTGCTAAAAAAATTCGCGGCCAAAAAATAAAATAGTTGAAGGTTATTTTCTGCGCCGCTTTCGCGCAGGTAACGCCACACCCTGTAAGCATCTTGACGACTCACAGTGGAGGCCGCAAAGAGTGCCTCGTCTGCGCTGTCATCACCCGGCACAATGATTAACTGTCGGCCTTTTTTCTGCGCCCAGCTTTGCAGGCGCTCGAAACCATATTGCCAATAACCCTCGCCTCCCAACAAAGACACCACCACCAGCTTGGCATCTTGCAAGACCTTTTCTTGGTAAAGATCGAACGCCGCTGGTTTTAACAGGTGCATCCAATTGGCAAGCCGCAACGAAGGATAGTCGGCAGGCAGGTTATCTGCCGCCGTTGCTAACGCACTAAGACTGCTGTCCGCCGCCGACAATATAATAATATCGGCGCTGGATTGTTGCAGGTCTACGATGCCTTCGTCGTCGCTATAACCACCGGGTTGAGAGGCAAACAGGTGCATACTTAGGCCACTTCCAACAACGAGGCTTGTAACACTTTGGTGATGGCTTTTTCGTCTAAATCTTTGCCGATGAACACTAAGCTGGTGGCGCGGTTTTCGTCGCTTTCCCAGAGCCGATCGAAATGGACTTGCATGCGCTCACCCACCGCCTGCAACACCTGACGCATGGGTTTGTGGGCAATGGCCACAAAGCCTTTCACACGAAAGATATTATTGTCTGCCAGTAGCGTTTGCAAAGACGCTTGCAGCTGCTCTGAGTCTACCTCACCCAGTGTGATCACAAACGAATCGAAGTGATCGTGGGCGTGTTCGTGGTGCGCGCCGTGTTCGTGGTGATGATCGTGATGGGTGTGTACCGACTCTATTTGGTTTTCACTGGCGGCCCCTATGCCCATGAGTTTTTCGAGGGGCATGTCTTGGGTAATACCCTGATTGGCATACACCGTTTTAACACTGGCCGGGACTTTTTTGGCCACCACGGCGTCTACTTTTTTGCGCTGCTCTGTGTCTAGCAAGTCACCCTTACTAACAATCACTAAATCCGCTGCCCCTAACTGGTCGTCTAACAACTCTTGCAGGCTTGGGTCGTGATCTAGGTTTTCGTCTGCGGCGCGCAGGGCTTCTACCTTGTCTTCGTTGTCGGCAAAACGACCTGCCGCCACCGCTGGGCCATCTATTAACGTAATGACCGCATCTACGGTGCAAAACTGTTTGATGTCTGGCCAGTTGAACGCTTGCACTAAGGGCTTAGGCAAGGCAAGGCCGCTGGTCTCGATTAAAATGTGGTCGATGTCATCGCGGCGCGCTACTAGCTCTTGCATAACCGGTAAAAATTCTTCTTCTACCGTGCAGCAGATGCAGCCGTTGGCCAATTCATAGATGCCGTTTTTACCTTCTAGTAATTCGGCACCCTCATCTTCGCAGTCTAGCGGGCACGAACGCAGCAAATCTGCGTCTATGTCTAGCTCGCCAAATTCATTAACGATAACGGCGATGCGCTTGCCCGCTGCCTGCTTTAATACGTTAGACAATAGCGTGGTCTTACCGCTGCCTAAAAAGCCCGTGACGATGGTGGCGGGAATTTTATTGAGTTGCATAATTACCTTTCCTTACCTTTTAATTTTTGTATTTTTTAGCGTTAGCGCTTCACACTGCGGGCAACTTTTGGCTTCACCTTAGGGCGGTAAACGTGAGCTTGGTCTTGATCGTAAAGGTACGAGTCGTCAAACTCTTTAGGCGCTAATACTTGGCCCACTAAGATTAACGAGGTACGGGTGAACTTTTTCTCCCGTACCTTGGCCACGATGTCTTTTAACGTGCCCACCACCTTATCTTGGTCTGGCCACGAGGTGCGATAACACACCGCTACTGGGCAATCTTCGCCATAATGGGGAATAAGCTCTTCGACAATTTTATGAATGCGCGTCACGCCTAAGTGAATGGCGAGGGTGGCACCGCTTTGTGCCAGTGCCGGTAAACGCTCGCGCTCTGGGAACGGGGTTTTGCCTTCGTAGCGCGTCATAATAATGGTTTGTGACACCCCAGATAAGGTCAGTTCCTTGCCTAACCAAGCCGCCGAGGCCGAGGTGGCGGTCACACCAGGAATAATCTCGAAGTCGATGTTTAATTCTTCTAGGCGGCGAATTTGCTCGCCGATGGCCCCATAAAGCGATGGGTCACCACAGTGTACGCGGGCTACATCTTGGTTGTTTTTGTGGGCAACCAAAATGTGCTCAATGATCTGATTAAGATCAATGGAGGCCGAATCAATAATCTTGGCGGCGGGTTTGTCGCCGTCTGTTTCGCAACGGGCAAACACTTCTCTGGGCACTAAAGAACCCGCATAAATAATCACTGGGCATGCCTCGATAATCCGCTGCCCTTTAACGGTAATTAATTCCGGATCACCCGGGCCTGCGCCGATAAAATATACTTTCATGTTGGTGTCCTTAAATGAGTTTTTTCTTGTAGCCGCGTGGGGTGTAAACCCATTCTTTGCTGCCATTAACAATATGACGGGATTCACTGTTGCCCACACTCACTAGGGTAAACATGTCCACGTCTTTGGCATCTAGCTCGGCGAGGGTGATAATCTTGATGGATTCATCGGGGCGGGTTAGCTGGCGGCCAATCAACACTGGCGTGGTGGCGGGGCGATACTGCAATAAAATATCGCGGGCGGTGTTTAACTGCCAGTCGCGCTTTTTAGACACCGGATTGTAAAAAGACACCACAAAATCACCTGTGCCTGCGCTGTGAATGCGCTTCTCTATGGTCTGCCATGGCGTTAACAAGTCGGACAGCGAAACCGTGCAAAAGTCATGGCCTAACATGGCCCCTACTCGTGCGGCTCCTGCCTGCATGGCTGAAATACCCGGAACCACTTCTATTTCTACATCTAGCCACTCAGGGCTATTTTCTTTGCCTTGTAACTGTTGGTCGAGCAATTCAAATACTAGGGTGGCCATGGCATAGATACCGATGTCACCGCTGGAAATAAGCGCGGTGGTTTTTCCCGCTGCGGCTAAGTCCAGCGCCAAACGGGCACGGCCGATTTCTTCGCCTAACGGCAAGTCGTGATGCTGCTTGCCATCACATACGCCGCCTAATATTTCTAAATACAAACCATAGGCCACTAAATCGCTACTGGCTTTAATGGCTTCTATGGCTTTGGGGGCAACTAGGTTGGCGTCGCCTGGGCCAGTGCCCACTACAAATAATTTTGTCATATTGATTCAACTGCGTTTGTATTTATTTTGAGAGGGGCAGCCAGTGGAAAGCTGCGTGCAATGGCACAGGTGGCTTTAGCATTTTTGTGTTTATTTAACACCAGTTCGCTGCTGTCACCTGCCAAGTATTGAGCACCATAAAGAGCGGCGGATTCTGCCACACCATAGACACCCACGGTTTTAAAAATATAGTCAGAGCGCGTACTTAATAACGGCTCCATCTCAGCGAGCTCAGTGGTGTTCCACGTTTTGAACGGCTTGTCATAATCTTTGGCCAGTTTCATTAGGGCCACTTCATCGGCTTTTATGTCGATGCTATTAAAGCTGCTAATGTCTGCCATGGTGAGG
>CAJXIK010000155.1 GCA_913054445.1 uncultured Bermanella sp. | reverse complement strand
AGAAGGAGAAGGATAAGGCTGTCGATGCCTTGTTGCAGGAAGGGGGCGAAATCCTCGTAGATTTCATGCGCGCTCAACCCAGTTCATCTCTGGTTAAGCTGAAATAGCGTAACCAGTGCGCCCTTGCGAGGGCGCTCACTCTCTTACCCCCCTCCTTTACTTGCCGTTAATAATGTCAGCGTCCATCACCATGAGCGTTAATGACTTAGACATGAACTCCCGGTGATAGAGCACCGCCACCACCAGACTAGTGGCCAACAAAAACAACAACGGATGAACAAACCAGGCGATGACCGCCATAGAAAAATAATAGGCGCGTAAGCCATAGTTGAAACTGTGGGCGGCCTGATCCAGCACCTTAGCCGTAGACTTCGCATATTCTTTGCGCTGACTAAGATTAAACTCTTCTTGACTGGGCAGAGGGGCCGCCCCCAATAAGACGCTGGCAAAACCATATTGGCGCAAGGACCAGGTAAAGGTAAAAAAGGCATAGATCATGATGGCCACCATTAAGATCAATTTAACCTGCCCATAATCCTTGGACAAATTACCGGCAAAATATTCCAGCTCAAAGTCACCGGTCAGCACGGTTAAGATGGCGGCGATGATAATCATAGTGGTAGAGGCAAAAAAATTAACATTGCGCTCTATGTTCGACAATAATCCCGCATCGGCCACTCGATTGTCACGCACCATCATACGCTCCATCCACCAGACTCGGTGTAAACACATGATGGAAGCTAAGCAATGAGTTCGTTTGGCCATGATTTTTGCGAACAGAGTATAAAATACCCAGGCCAGCAGAAAAAAGCCCATGGCCACATAGTTCCAGGCGGAATGGTCCAGTACATTTTGCTCCATGAATATTCCCTAGTTAAGAAAGTTAACAACGTCTCGGTCATTTATCGCTTTATTAATGACTTCTGACAATAAGGTATTCATATATTTTTCATTGAACTCGAGGCTGGGAGCGGTGGCCACATCCTGGGAGCGATTGGCCGAAAAACGCTTTTTAAAGCTCGAACCACCGCGACTCACGAATATGGAGATCTCCGCATTCATCTTGATGCGGCTAACCCAGTTTTCATCTGGGCTGCTGTAGTGCAATTTATCAATCTGCACGGTGAGCTTAGTAAATGGCTCACCGCCCTTTTGCATGTTGATGCCTTGTGCCAACATGGCATCTTGCATGGCGCTGCCCAGTGCACTCACCAGCGGGGTATTGAACTCGATGATCCCCTGCTGCTGAGCATTACGATAGCCTAGCCGCTCGCTATTTTTGCGCCTATCTACCACCACCAGTTCGATGGGTGTTTGTAGGCCTCTTAAATTTTCGAACGCGAGTGTTGGCATCACCTGCACTTTTTGTGGCCCCAAGGCACAGCCAGCCAAAGACAACACCAACAATAACTTACCTAAATACTTCATTAAAACGCACCTCCTAGTTGAACATAGACAGCATCCGTACCCAAGGCATCGAGCCCCTTAGCCACGCCCACACGAAATCTTAACGCCACATTATAAAACACCGAGGTATCGAGGATGGCCTCTAAACCCAAGGAAGAATATACTTTTCCCATGTGCTCGCCCTCATCCCACACCATGGCATGATCGCTAAACGCCCGTAACGACCAGCCAGCAAACCCCAGCGGCGGAGCCATAATATTATGATCCGACCAAGAGAAGGGTAAGCCATACTCTAGGTTGTACAGCAGTGCATTTTCACCCTCCAGCTCCCCTTGACCCTCGTTATAACCGCGCAATGGGTATTGCCTCTGCTTTAGCCGAATGCCCGGCCCAACATAAGCATCACTGCGCTCACCTCCCAGTTTGAACGGGGAGTTACTGGCAAATCCTAGGCCTAGGAACAGCCGCTGGGCGATGGTGCCCCCCGCATTTAGCGTCTGATAATGGCGGCTATTTAGACTCACTACTTGGCCAGTGTAATAGCTATTATGGGCCGCCTCGGCACTCTCGATAGACGCACCGAACTGCCACCCTTTACTGGCACCAGAGGCGTTGAGCGACGAACTTAGCCCATCATAAATTAAACCCAGGGCCAGCCAGTTATCGTCCTCTTCTATGCCGGTAAAGGTGGCCGTATCGGTGAAGCGCAGTTCTGTGTGTGAGTGCGTGTAGGCCACATAAGGGTAAAGGCTATCTGCCACCGCGAGCAGAGGGTGCATATAAGCGGCAAACCATTGAGAGCGATATTCGCTGATGTTATGCGCCGTCGAGTTGCTCAGGTCTTGCTGCAAGCCGAATATCCAACGACCATCATAAATATAATTAGCGTCCACTAGGATCTGCTTATGCTGGCTCTCGTGGGTGAGTTGGAGCACATATTGATGATTGGCCAGGGCATCCTGACCACTGGTAAAGAACCCCACCTCGCTCAAGCTGCCTTGCGCCAGATACACGGGAAACCAGTAAGTAGGCATTAAACTGGGCAAGGGATTGTATTCAGGGTCTGAGTCAAAGTTCACATTGAAAGACGGCAAGGGGCTAAGCGCCGAAAATTTCTCTATGGGCAAGTCCGCATGCGGCTTGAGCTTAACCGTCACCAGCTGGTAACCCTCAGCGCCGTAGGATAATGCCAGCGCATTGCCATCCGCATTCGCCACTAGCTGTCTATAGCCGCCCAAGCTGTGGCTCAAGCGTACTCTATTGTCGCCATTAGCCGCGACCTTATAAATTTCCGATTGCCCCAACTGGGATTGAATAAAATAAACATCCTCACCAAGAAATTCGGGGTGGGTTTGACGCGCGGCATCTGCCGTGAGTGCGCGCCAGCGCCCCTCCTGCCAAAGATATAAATTCCAAGGCTGCTGTGAAAATTTAATGCTGGCCACAATCTCGCCAGAATCACTCACATCAAAAGACGACATGACGTGGTCGGGCTGCCCTCGCCACAGGGTTTCTAGCACTTGCCCGCTATCATCCAATACCTGCAAGACGCCCTCACCCCCCTCATAATGCAGGGCCAGAATACGCTGTTGATTCACCCACTTGGCCAAGCGATAGCGCCCACAATGGCTCAAGCGCGTCAATTCACCCTGCTTAAGAACGTATAAGTCGTAATACTTAGCGTATTGGCCACAATGCTCGAGCTGACTAATTAACACTCGTCCATCCTCATTGACATCCACGCTCGCCAATGAATTTAACGGCAGCACGCGATGCTCTGTGCCTTGCTCATAGTGATAGAGGTTAACGCCGTGATTGCCATCGCTGGCAGAGTACCAATAGTCGTGGTCGACGCCCTTAGCCACCGTGCCGTAGGCCAAGTGCCCCGCCGCTACCACCCGCTCCTCACTCGTCGGCTGGCCAGCGATACGTTCTATCTGAGGTAAAAAATAACCGTTCAGATAATTTTGAAAGTCCGGCCATAATTGCTCAAGACGTTTGCCGGTGACTAAGATGGGATTCGAATTAACCCGGTAGGGCAGTAAATTATCGCTGTAGTTATTGATGAGTTCGTTGATGGCTTGCGCGCCATATACGTCGTTAATGAAGCGAAAGAAATACACGCCGTATAGATAAGCCGTGTTGAAGGGCCAGTCGTGGCCATTAACGCTATTAATTCGACTTAGGGGTTTGATGCCTGCCATGACTTCCTGGCGCATCATCATCTGAAAATCATTGGATTGGCCACGGCCCACCCCAGTGGCATCCTCAGTTTCCATGTAGGTGGCGAGGCCTTCCTGAAACCAGTTAGGGTGCAGGGCGTTGGGGAACAGTAATAAATTCCGGCCAAAGAGCGTGCGTAGCCAGGCGGGTGTCGCCAGCACCTTGTCCACATGTAAAACATGGGTGTATTCATGGTGAATCAACATCTTCAGCCAATCATCGTACACCAGTAACTCCCCCTCGGTGGGCGCTTGCATATACAGGGTCATGGCATTGTTGGGGATGGGGCTGGCGAAACCATTGGCCTGATCTACTTCGTCCAACAAGATCACTTGGGTCTTCTGCTGGGGCTGCCAATGAAAATAAGGCGACAGGCTTTCATGGCTGTGTTCGGCCAAATATTCCACCTTAGCCACAAACCCCTTGAGGCTTTGCGGGTAGTGAATTAAAAAGTGTTCACTCTCGTGGGTTTTCCAATCCAAGCTGGGGTCGGCAGCATAAGATTGCAGGCAGCACAAAAGCAAACAACAACACCATGCTCGATTAAATATTTTCCTGCGCACGAGTAAATACCCATTCCTTAGCGTTAGAGAGTGCCTCATTGAACTCATAGCCTGCGCTGTCAAACTGCTTGATAGCGTCGACATTTTTTATGCGATTCTTAATCACATAGGCGGCCATCATGCCACGCGCTTTCTTGGCATAAAAACTAATGATCTTAAACTGGCCGTTTTTCTCATCTTTAAACACCGGCGTGATAATCTGCGCCTGCAATCTTTTTTTATTGACCGCCTTAAAATATTCGTTGGAGGCTAAATTTAACAGCACGTCCTCGCTGGAAAGCTGTTCGTTGAGTTTATCTGTGATGCTATTCCCCCAAAATTCGTACAAGTTTTTTCCGCGAGAGTTAGCGTATTTAGTGCCCATCTCCAAACGGTATGCCTGCATGAGGTCGAGGGGTTTCAACAAGCCGTACAACCCAGACAGCATGCGCAGGTGAGATTGGGCAAACGTCATATCGCTCGCGCTCAAGGCATAGGCGTCTAAGCCGGTGTACACATCGCCCTTGAAGGCATAGATAGCGGGCCGCGCGTTTTGCTGATTGAAAGGCAATTGCCAGTGTTGAAAGCGGCTGGTGTTTAAATGGGCCAGTTTATCACTTAAGCTCATTAGGCTGGCCACCTCTGCCGGGGACAATGATTGCAACTGGTCTATTAATTCTTGCGCATCCGCCAGCATCTCGGGCTGCGAAAAATCGGTGATGGGCAAGGGGGTTGTGTAATCGAGGGTTTTTGCAGGGGATACCAGCAGTAACATGGTTTAAGTCCTGGAATTGCGGCCAAATATAGAGGCTTGCACGGTGCATATTATGAGTTTTATTGAGCTCTATAATAACTATTCAAAGGCCCACACAAAAGTAATATTCGTAAAAAATGCTGTTGGGTTCTCGCTCTATTCCTGCTCCAGGGCAATCGTATTAAAATAAGCACAGAGGTCAATCTATGGAGTCCGCCTGATCAAATTTGGGTTTAGTGATTTTTTAGATCGCC
>CAJXIK010000154.1 GCA_913054445.1 uncultured Bermanella sp. | reverse complement strand
GGTCAGGCGGATTCCACAGATTGATCCCTGTGCTTATTTTAATGCGATTGCCCTGAAATAAACCCCGTCAGCGGTAACATCCACAGGGCCACTTGGTTTATCATGCTCCCTCAGGTGCCCAAGATCCCCGCCTGCTAAAGTTTAAGAGGAAAGGCATGGCCGCACCATTCGTACACCTACGCATACACACAGAGTTTTCCCTAGTGGACGGCATCGTTCGCGTCAAAGATCTGGTCAAAGCCGTCGCCGCCGATACCCAGCCCGCCGTCGCCATCACCGACCAAAGCAACATGTTTGCGCTGGTGAAGGCTTATAACGCGTGTCTGGGGGCGGGCGTGAAGCCGGTACTGGCCGCCGATGTTTATATAGAGCAGCCAGACGACCTCGCAAACCCTTATTGCATGACCCTCTTGGCACAGAATGCAGATGGCTACCGGCACCTCACCGAACTGGTCAGTGCGGGCTTTACCCAAAACCAGCACCATGAAAAACCGCAGCTTAAAGCCGAGTGGTTTGCCGATAAAAACGCCGGCTTAATTGCTCTTTCGGGTTTTCAGCGTGGCGACATCGGCGCAGCCCTGTTAAAAGGCGATGAGGCCCTGGCCGAGCAGCACTTGCAGCGTTGGCTGGAATATTTCCCCGCACGCTTTTACCTAGAGCTACAACGCACCGAGCGCGTCAACGATGAAAGCCTCGTGCAAAAAACCGTGGCCCTCGCGGTAAAATGCCAAGTGCCGGTGGTGGCCAGCAACGATGTGCGCTTCATTCACCAAGACGACTTCGCCGCCCACGAGACCCGAGTGTGCATCGGCGAAGGGGTGACGCTGGATGACCCACGCCGCATCAAGGCCTTTTCCGAGCAGCAGTATTTAAAGTCCAGCGCGCAGATGGTCGAGCTGTTTGCAGATATTCCCAGCGCCATCAGCAACACCCTAGAAATCGCCGAGCGCTGCAGCGTGCAGGTGCGCCTAGGCAAGGAATTTCTGCCCGACTTCCCCATTCCCGATGGCCTCAGCGAGAACGAATTCTTTCGTAAAATATCCATAGAGGGTCTGGAAAACCGCCTGCAATCTATACTGGACAAGAACGACCCTAACTATGAGGCGCGCCGCCAAGAGTATTTCGAGCGCCTCGATTTCGAATTAAAAATCATCATCGACATGGGCTTCCCCGGCTACTTCCTCATCGTTATGGATTTCATCCAGTGGGCCAAAGATAATGATATTCCGGTGGGGCCAGGGCGAGGCTCGGGTGCCGGTTCCTTGGTGGCCTATGTGCAAAAGATCACCGACATCGACCCTTTACTCTACGACCTACTGTTCGAACGCTTCCTTAACCCCGAGCGGGTATCCATGCCCGATTTCGACATCGACTTCTGCATGGATCGCCGCGAAGAGGTGATCCAATACGTGGCCGATACTTATGGCCGTGAGGCGGTGTCGCAAATCGTCACCTTCGGCACTATGGCGGCCAAGGCGGTGGTGCGCGATGTGGCGCGGGTGCAGGGCAAGAGCTATGGCCTCGCCGACAAACTCTCCAAGCTCATTCCCGCCGACCCCGGCATGAAGCTTAAGACCGCCATGGAGATGGAACCTGGCATCAAGGAATTCCTAGACAACGACGAAGATGGTCAGGAAATCTGGGATATGGCCCTCAAGCTGGAAGGTATCACCCGCCAAACCGGTAAACACGCGGGCGGCGTGGTCATCGCCCCCACTAAGCTCACCGATTTCTCGCCCACCCTGTGTGATGAAGATGGCGCGGGCCTAGTGACCCAGTTCGATAAAAACGATGTGGAGGCCGCCGGGCTGGTGAAGTTTGACTTCCTCGGCCTCAAGACCCTAACCATCATCGATTGGGCCCTGAAAACCATCAACAAGCAGCGCGCCGAGGAAGATCTCGCCCCCGTCCTCATCGAAGAGGTGCCGCTGGATGACAAGGCCGCCTTCGACTTGTTAAAGCAGGCCAAGACCACCGCCGTGTTCCAGCTGGAATCCCGTGGCATGAAGGACTTGGTTACCCGCTTAGTGCCCGACAACCTCGAAGAGATGATCGCCCTGGTGGCCCTGTTTCGACCCGGCCCACTGGAGTCGGGCATGGTGGACGATTTCATCAACCGTAAACATGGCCGTGCCGAGGTCGCCTACCCGCACCCAGATTTTCAGCACGAAAGCCTCAAGCAAGTGCTGGAGCCTACCTTCGGGGTTATTGTCTACCAAGAACAGGTGATGCAAATCGCCCAGGTGCTGGCCGGTTATACCCTCGGCGGTGCCGACATGTTGCGCCGTGCTATGGGCAAGAAAAAACCCGAAGAGATGGCCAAGCAGCGCGATACCTTCCGCGAGGGGGCCATCTCGGTGGGGGTAGACCCAGAGCTGGCCATGAAGATCTTCGACCTCGTGGAGAAATTCGCCGGTTACGGCTTTAACAAGTCCCACTCCGCCGCCTATGCCGTGGTCTCTTACCACACGTTGTGGCTCAAGACCCATTACCCCGCCCCCTTCATGGCGGCGGTGCTCACCGCCGATATGGGCAACACCGACAAGGTGGTGATCTTCATCGAAGAGTGCCGGGACATGGCGCTGGATTTAATACTGCCCGATGTGAATCAGGCCGAATTCGGCTTCACCGTAAACCCAGAGGGTTCCATCGTTTATGGTCTTGGGGCTATCAAGGGGGTGGGGGAAGGCCCTATCGAAGCCATCGTCGCGGGGCGTAACAAGGTGGGGCAGTTCAACGATATCTTCCACTTCTGTAAAAGCATCGAGAAGGGCAAGCTCAACAAACGAGTGATGGAGGCCCTCGTGCGCTGTGGTGCCTTCGATAAGATTGGCCCCGACCGCTCGGTGTTGTTTGCCTGCATCGGCGATGCCCTCAAGTCCGCCGATCAAGACGCGAAAAACGCCGCCGCCGGCATGATGGACATGTTTGGCGAGGTGGAGCTAGAAGAAGATAAAGACCCCTATGTGGATTACCTAAATAAGGTCAAAGACTGGAACCCCAAACAAAAATTACAGGGTGAGAAAGACACCTTAGGCTTATTTGTCACCGGTCATCCGTTTGATGAATACGAGACCGAAGTGCGGCGCATGGCGCGTACTAAAATTGCCAACGTGCAGGCCGATAAAAAGCCACAAAGGCTGGCAGGCATCATCGTCGGCCTGCGGGTGATGCGCACTAAGCGCGGCGATAACATGTGCATCCTCACCCTAGACGACCGCAGTGGCCGCATCGAGATTCGTCTATTCAGCGACAACTATGAGCGCTTTAAAGAGAAACTGCTGGTGGATCATTTGGTGATCGTGGAGGTAGAAGTACGCCACGACAGTTACAACGATGCCCTCAGCGCCAACATGAACAACCTGTGGAGCATCGTCGAGGCCCGCAATAATTTCTGCAAAGGCATTAAAATCAAGCTCCATCACCAGCAGTTGGGTAAGCATTTTGTACGAGAGTTAAATGACAAATTATTGCCTTTTCAAGCCGATGGCAGCCGCGTGTGGCTAGATTACACAGGGCAGAGCGCCGAGGCGCGCCTCACCCTAGGCGATGCTTTCCTGGTAGAACCCTGCGATGACCTCTTGTATCGCCTTAGGGATCAATACGGGGTGGATAACGTGGCGTTCTTTTATGATGACTAAACGGAGCGAGCAGCCATGAACAGCGCAACGCCGTGCCCCATTAGCCAAAATCTTAGCCAGCAACTGGCGCTGGCGAAACCGCGCAGGGTGCTGGTGGCGTATTCTGGGGGGCTGGATTCCAGCGTGTTGTTACACGCTGTGTGTCAGCTAAAACTGACCATACCCGTGTGTGCCATTCATGTTCACCATGGCTTATCGAGCCATGCCGATACCTGGCTTGAGCATTGCCAGGCCCGCTGCGATGGCTACCAGCGTGAATTGTTCGCCCACAAGGTAGATTTACCGCGGCCGCCTCGCGGCCAGGTGGCGGGCCTCGAACAGGCGGCGCGGCAGGCGCGTTATGAGGTCTTTACGCAGCACTTGCAGGCGGGTGATATCTTGCTCATGGCCCATCATCAGGATGACCAAGTGGAAACCTTCATGATGCGCCTCATGCGCGGCTCGGGTTTAACCGGGCTGAGCGCCATGGAGGTGAGCCGTGAGCTGGGTAAGGGTCGTCTCTGGCGGCCACTGTTAGGCAACAGCCGTGCGCAAATTGAACACTACGCCGCGCAGCACGGCGTCGCTCACGTGGAAGACGAATCCAACGGCGACACCCATTTTGACCGAAATTGGTGGCGACACGCCCTGCTGCCGCAGATACAAGCGCGCTTCCCGCAAAGCGCGCAGAGCGTCTTAAAGACCATCGAGGTATTGCAGGCCGAGCATGCCCTGCTCAACGACCTGCTGGAGCCCGTCTATCAAACCCTAGTGGATAATCAGGGTTGTTTAATCAATACCAAGTTAAGCGAGCAGAGCTGGAGCATTCAGTGCCAGATCGTGCGCAAATGGCAAGAGCGCCACGGCTGTTACCCGCTCTTGGCCGACAAACAAATACGCTCGGTGATCACCGATGTGTTGGCTGCCCGCCAAGATGCCGAGCCTATCTTCAAGTGGCAGGG
The DNA here is from genome assembly GCA_913054445.1 of uncultured Bermanella sp. GTDB lineage: Bacteria > Pseudomonadota > Gammaproteobacteria > Pseudomonadales > Oceanobacteraceae > Bermanella. Next base: position 648 of record CAJXIK010000154.1, on the reverse strand, counting down.
CAATGAAATTCGCCGTCATAACGGCAAGCTATATTGCATGTCGAGCCTGCCGGTGATTCCGCGTAATGTATTTCCCCGTGCCTTCAACGGCACCAGCCTGCCGCCTTTACCCTTGGGTAAACTAGAGCAAGGCATTGGCTTAGGCTTAAAGCCGGGCCAGTATCAACTCGCCCTGTACGCAGGCAATGCTAAGGCCAAGCCCATCAACCGCCCCAATAAGAGCCTCAAGAAATGGTTTCAGGAATACGCCATTCCCCCGTGGCAACGCCCCTACTGGCCGGTGCTATGGCAAGAAGAGCGCGCCGGCCAAGAGCGCCAGGTGGTGGCGGTACCGGGTTTGTTCGTGTGTCAGGGTTTTGCCTGTGAGCAGGGTTGGCAGCTGAATTTTAAGCCTTAGTGCGCGTCTCTATTGAGGGCTTATTAATAGGTTGGCTACCTTAGCGGCCACGCTGTTTAGCGTAGAGGCTCAGTGCTTCAGTTTAAGGGTGTCTTTAACGTGGATGTTAAAGCCAGCGCCCATGGATGGGTTTACCGGGCAATCGCATTAAAATTAAAGTCGTACCATTGTACTCCCCGCCAGCCTGAAATGGTGCTGTTTCAGTTTGCGGCCGCCATTAATCCATCCATGGAGGCTTCCTGAAGCATCCA
>CAJXIK010000153.1 GCA_913054445.1 uncultured Bermanella sp. | reverse complement strand
AATGGCCTTGCGTGTTCATGGCAAAGGGATGTTTGGTCATGAGCGGCCTATTATGGTCAATCGCGCGTACCCGTGAGTTATCCATTTTGCATCTGCGGCGCCTATCGCGCACGGGGTGCGCTCGTACGAGGCCACCCCGTGGCCGATGCCCAGTCATGAAATTGTCATAAAAGTTTCATACTCCAAAGCCCGAGCCGATTATGGCGGCTCAGCCCCCGTGCCACCTGGCCTACAGCCACATTAATCGCCTCCTGCTCGTCATACCCATGTCATCTTAGAGCCACGAAACGGTCACATCCATGCAATCACATAGTCACGTAACAAATCCGTCATACATCTTTCGTATGGTGCCTTATCAATCACAACCTAACGAAATTCGGCACAGGTTGGCCAGAGTGCCGCTGCCGATTTTCTAGAGCTTATTTCTAGGGGAAATTATGAAGCGCAGTTTATTGGCCGGTGCCATTGCCGCCATGAGTCTTTCGGCGGCCCACGCAGGTGAGGCCGTTTTTTACATCACAGAAGATGGCCAGGCCATCAATAATATTTCAGTACAGGTAGATGGCCACAAGAAGCTGGTGAACAGCAATGGCTTTGTCGCCTTCGATTTGCAGGGCGGCACCCATAAGGTAGAGCTGAGCCAGTTTGGCGAGTGGGCCGGGCAGTTTGAGTTTGCCGCATCGAAAAAGCAAAGCGCCGAAGTACAGGTAGACATGCTGGGCGGTGAAGCCATGCCAGAGGTGCGGGTTTACAATCAAGGGCAGGCAGCAGACGCTCCGCTAGGCAGCATCAGCGGCTACGTGGAATCGGATGAAACCGGAGGCGGCGTGGCCGGTGCGCGCATCTCAATTCAAGGCTCACAACAATTTACCATGAGCGACGCCGACGGCCATTACCAGTTGGCGCTGCCGCGTGGTGCCTACAGCATTGACATCGCTCACCCCAATTACGGGCAGACAGAAGTGAAAAACCTGCGGGTGCTGGCAGAGGTGGCCACGCGGGTGAATAGCAACCTGAGCCTGTCTGGCGATGGCATCATAGAAGAAGTGGTGGCGCTGGGCTCTTATGTGCCCGCCACGGCCACCGCGCAAGAACGAGACGCCAGTGCCGTGTTGGATGCCATCGGCGCGGAACAGTTTGCACGCTTTGGTGATTCTAGCGCCGCATCGGCCCTTAAGCGCGTGGCGGGTGTGAGCGTGTCGGGTGGTAAGTACGTGGTGTCGCGCGGCTTAAACGAGCGCCACTCGAGTATCATGTTAAATGGTGCCAGCCTGCCTTCGCCCGACCCCAGTCGTCGGGTTGTGCCCTTGGATATTTTTCCATCCGCCATGCTCGATGGCATCGATGTACAAAAATCCTTTACCCCAGATAGCTATGCCGATTCAACGGGCGCGGCGATTCGTTTAAAAACCAAGAAATTTCCAGAGTCATTCTCAGGAAAAATATCCGCTTCACTGGGGGGCGTTTCGGCTTTAACGTTAAACGAGCGTGACGTGCAAGCGGCAGAGTCCAGCGATGTGTTGGGTGTCGGTGCCGATGGCGACCGTGCTAAGCCCAGTGAGTTTAGTACCTTAGACGAAAATTCATCGGCCTCTAAAACGTCAGTGGCTCGCTCCTTTTCTGAAAACTTAGGCACCGAAAAATCTACCGTGCTGCCAAATGCCTCGCTAGAAATGAGCATGGGTAATACGTTATTTGATGATGGCCGTGTACAAGTCGGTTACACGGGCTCATTTAAGTACACAAACAAATGGCAGCAAGAAGATCGTGAGCAAAATAGCTATCTCGAATCGGGCGGTTCCCTGTTGCTAGATGATGATTACGCTGAAAAACGTACCGTCAATGACATCAACCTAGGAGGCGGCATCAGTGTTGGTTTAGTGATGGGGGAGCATGAGTTCACCAGCAACACTATGTTGCTTAGACAAACTCATAGTGAGAACGTCATGAAAGCCGGTACGGGTGGCGACCAAGATCAGGAGTCCATCGAATATAACCTGGGCTGGTCAGAGCGCCAGTTTTTCTTCCAGCAATTTACCGGTGAGCACTTCTTTGCCGATACCCTGGAGACGGAATTAAATTGGCAGTTCTCGGTATCGCAAGCCACCTTAGAATCCCCAGATGAGCGTAGTTATAGCTTCGAAAGAGACCCTGAAGATGCCGCCGAAGACTACACCCTAGTGTGGAGTTCGGTGCAGCGCGACTACTACGAGCTAACCGATGAAAATACCGATATTAGCCTAGATTTGGCTTCAACAATCTTTGTCAATGATCACATGCAGGTGGGGCTTAAATACGGTGCATCTATGTTTAATCGTGAACGCGATGCCGACAGTGCCAACGTGAAATATAAGGGCAGTACGCCAAAAGCCAATGACTACCAGGGTAACCTCGACATAGACAGCGTGGTGGCGGCTTCTATTGCCAGTGGTGATGCCGGGGTGGAGGATGCCAGCTCGCCGGCAGGTAATTATGATGTGAGCTGGGATTTAACGTCCTATTACCTCATGACCGAATTTGAAATGTTTGAGCAGTTCAAGGTTTTAGTGGGTGCCCGTGCCGAAGATTCTAAAATGAAGTTAAATACCTTTACCATCGCTTCCACCATCGACAACCCGGTGGCAGAAAACGCCGACGTGTCAGACGACAAGGTCTTTACCTCCTTGAGCCTGCTTTATCACATTAATGAAAATGTACAGGCCCGTGCCTCGGTCTACGACACCATTAACCGTCCGGATTTCCGGGAAATATCCAACGCCTTTTATATAGACCCAGAAACCAATGATACTTTCGTGGGTAACTCCAAACTACAAAGTTCAGAGGTGAGTAATATAGATGTACGCCTAGAATATTATTTAACCGATAGCGACAGCGTATCGGTGGCTTACTTCACTAAAGATTTTCAACGCCCCATCGAGAAAACTCTAAAAACTGGGGGAGATGTTCGCACCTTTGCCAACGCCGAAGAGGGCGAGCTTTCTGGCTTCGAAATTGACTTTAGGCGTGAATTAGAATTTTCTCGCTACTCGAGCTTTATCGCGGGTAACTACGCCCAAATTGATTCCGAGGTGGTGTTGCAGGTGGCCAGTGAATTACGCACACAAGCCATGCAGGGGCAGCCAGACAACTTAGCAAACTTACAGTTTGGTCTCGACGATATGGAGATGGGCAGCGAATTTACCTTGTTGGTAAATTATCAGGGTGAATCGCTCGATGCCATCGTCATAGGCAATGAGCCGAATATATTTAAAGAAGCAAGGACGCAACTAGATTTTAACTATTCCCAAGAGTTGTCAGACGATTTAACCCTTAAAGTTAAGCTTAAAAATATCACAGATGAAGCATACGAACTCACGCAGGGTGGGTTGGTGTACCGCAAGTATAAAAAAGGAAGCGAAATTAACCTAGGTATATCCATGCCGCTTTAGGTTAAAAAAATATCAGATAAAAAAGGCCTGCACTAGCAGGCCTTTTTTATGAAATTAAAATAATATTTTAATTTTAATATTTCCGTAATATAAATCTCCTATCTTTAATTCGTACCTTAAATAAAACATAAAGTGAGAGTGAAAATATGAAACTTAATAAATTATTTTTAGCTATGTCTTTAGTTGGCGCGTCGGCGGCCATGACCGGTTGTGGTGGTAGTAGCAGCGACAGCCCAGATGTGGTTGATCCAGTGGCACAAGGGAAAACAACCAATCCCGTGCAAGCCCCCATCGAAGCGGGTGATTCTTGCGGCACGGTAGGTACTCAGTCTGGTCTTGAATTATTAATGGAAGACGGCGCATATCTCCCTCTATGTGACCTTAACGGCAGCATCACCGAAAATGCCACGTTGACGGCAGATAATGTTTACCGTCTAAACGGTTACATCACTGTGGGTAGCGGTCATGCCGAACTCGGTGATAGTGACAAGAGCGATGCCGAGGTCAAGCAGGCGGTGAAAGACGCAGGAGTGACACTAACGGTAGACGCGGGCGTACACTTTCGTTCATCGGGTCGTGGCTCTTTAATCATTACCCGAGGCTCCAAAATATCAGCTCAGGGCACGGCAGATGCACCTATCGTTATGTCTTCTTTCGATAGCGGTTACGATGGTCAAGGGGAGTGGGGTGGTCTAGTGATACAAGGCTTCGCCAAAAATAATAAATGTGGTGCAGGCTCACTTGATGTTTTATGTAATACCGCCGATGAAGCGGGCACAGGTTACCACGGTGGTGATGACGATGCCGATAACTCAGGTTCTATCTCTCACCTAATCGTCGCCGAAGGCGGTTACGAGGTGGCACCCGATTCAGAGGTGAATGGCATCACCCTACACTCTGTGGGTTATGGTACTAGCATCGAAAACGTCATGGTGTACAACAACGCAGATGACGGCATCGAATGGTTTGGTGGTGCGGTGAACATTAAAAACCTAATCTTGATTGATAACAGCGATGAATCCCTCGATTGGGATGATGGCTACCGTGGTAACGTACAGTTTGCTTTGGTGCGTCAGGGCCTAGTAAATAAGGGTGACCATGGCATCGAAGCCGATAACAAGGGTTTGTCTAACACGGCTACCCCAATCTCTAATCCAACCATCGCCAACGTCACCTTCCAGACCGGCCCAGAAGGTGCGGATGACCTGTTCCGCTTTAAGTTGGGAACTCAGGGCACCTTAGTCAATATTGCCGCCGATAACTATAAAGAGTGTGTGCGTGTCGAGCATGTGGAAACACAAGTAACCCTTACCAATCTTTTGGCAGAATGTGGTTCTTACAGCGAGACAGAAAACGTCTATGTCACAGCCAAAGAGGGTGCGCTTGCCAGCCAAGTTAGCGGTGTACCTACCGCCTCTGCCACGGTTGAACTGGGCAGCGCGTTTGAAGTAACGGGCGGCAACGCTGCGGTAACGTCTATCGAGCCTGCATCTGCGAACGGGTCGACTGCTTTCTTCACTGCGACCGATTATGTAGGTGCGGTTAACCCTAACGTAACAGCCGCTGAGAACGCTTGGTTTGCATGGGCTGCTAAGACTATCCCTGCTGCCTTCGAGTAATATTTAGCGCGATGGATAAAAAAAGGTGGCACTGTTTAGTGCCGCCTTTTTTGCTTGTACCTCCTTGCTCCTCCCTGGGGCTGCATTGTCGTAATAAGTGCTCGTCATGGGCCAGTTCACTTAGGCCGATAATGAAAAAAGATCAATAGTCGAGAATATTAAATAACTTAGCTTAGAGGTTTAG
>CAJXIK010000152.1 GCA_913054445.1 uncultured Bermanella sp. | reverse complement strand
TGTGTAATTAGCCTTTCCCAGATCGATTGTAAACCGTTAAAATAGCCTTCTTTTTTCTTAGTTATATCAGGATTTTTATGGCCATTCAGTGGTTTCCCGGTCACATGCACCGAGCACGTAAACAAATTGCTGAACTCATGCCGCAGATAGACTTGGTCATCGAGGTGCTGGATGCGCGCCTACCCTACTCCAGTGAAAACCCACTTATTCCGGAATTATGCGCCGGAAAACCCACTTTAAAATTGCTCAACAAGGCCGACCTAGCCGACGACCAACACACCCAAGACTGGCTGGCGCATTTTAATGCCCTACCCAATACCCGCGCCATGGCACTGACGGGTCTGGATAAAAAACAGGTAAAGAGCATTACCCAGTTTTGCCACAACTTATTACCGGATAGACCCGCGCAAAAGAAATCCATTCGCACTATGATCTTGGGCATTCCTAACGTGGGCAAGTCCACCCTCATCAACAGCCTAGCTGGGCGCGTGATCGCCAAGGCGGGGAACCAACCCGCCCTCACCCGCCACCCCCAGCACATTAAAATTCAGGGGGGCATCGTCTTGTCAGACACCCCAGGCATGCTGTGGCCGAAGATTCATAACGTGGCCAGCGGTTTTCGTCTGGCGGCCAGCGGCGCGGTGAGAGACACCGCTCTGGATTATTTCGAGGTGGCCGAACACGCCGCCAACATGCTGCTGCAACTGTACCCGCAGGTGCTCGAGACACGCTATAAGATTGAGCAACTACCAGAACGAGGCGAGGCATTAATTGACATGATTGGCCGCAAGCGCGGTTGCTTAAGGCCAGGCGGCGTAGTAGACATCCACAAGGCGGCGGAAATTTTGATTCACGAATTGCGTGGGGGCAAGCTGGGGAAGATCACCTACGAGACACCACAGATGAAAATAGACGAAGAAAAGGCACTGGTCGAGATGGCGCTGGCCAAGGAAGCAGAAGAAAAAGCCAAGCTGGAAAAAAACAGGCCGCAAAGATCTTAGTGAGCATTAATGGGTCTTAATAGCATCGCGTAACTGAGTAAATATCTCCCATTTAGGGTCTTCGTCCGAGGTCACCTCAATGGGATATAACCCCGTGTCGGTGGGAATGGTATTTAAGTCCTGCTGCACCTGCTCAATATCCTTAATGTACAAGATCCATTGGTTCACCCCCTCACACATCAACACCATCACCAATAAGCCGTGTTGCTCGCTTTCCACCGCCGCCATGAGTTTTTGATTGAAGGCATCTATTTTTTCAAGCTCTGCCGCCGAAGGGTAGCCGGTGTCTGCATCCTGCTCTTGCGCCTGCCAGGAAATTTGAATGCACTGGCGGTAGCAGTCGGACTCCAATTCACTTTGTATCTGGTCGCGATAACGTATGGTGATGGGCTGATCGTTGAGGGTGCCGTCTGCCAGTACCCAGCGGTTTGAAAATGCCATAGCCTTCCCTAGCTTTTATTTATATTCTGCTACTAAAACTAGCAGAATATAAATAAAAAGCACAAGGCACGGATTTTTATGGCACAAATAGCGCACTCTTTAGTGCTAAATCTTTAGGCTAAAGAGTGCTTAACGAATGGGGATGCGCAGAAAGCGTCGGCCGCTGCCATCGGCTTCGGGCAAGAAGCCAGCACGAATATTCACCTGCAAACTGGGCAACAATAACCTGGGAGGGGCGAGGGTTGCGTCTCTTTGCCGGCGTACTGTCATAAATTCCGCCTTGCTTACCCCTTGCCGACAGTGGACATTATTTTTCTTTTGCTGCGCCACAGAGATGCTTGGGCAAGCCTTGCGCGCCTCTGGAGGGTAGTCATGACATAGGTACAGCAAGGCCTCGTCGCCCAAGGCATAGATGGCCTGTATGGAGTCGTATAATTGCGCGCCGTCACCGCCGGGAAAGTCGCAACGGGCCGTGCCCACATCGGGCATGAACAGCGTATCGCCGATAAAAGCTGAGACCTGTTCAGCACTTTTAATTACATAGGTTAAACAGGACTGGGTATGACCCGGGGTCGCCAGCACCTCTATATTTGACTCCCCTAAGGGCAGCCTGTCGCCGGATTTTACCAGCACATCAAACAGCGCCTCATCATGACTGTGCAGGTCGAAGACCTCATCAAAATGCTGCTGTACGTGGATCACGCAAGCGGCGGTCACCACCTGCCCCCCGGCCTGCTGTTTTACATATTGCGCCGCCGTTAGATGATCCGCATGGATATGGGTCTCTAGAATCCAGGCTAACGTCAATTGCCGCTCTTCGATGCTGGCTAAGATGGCTGATATGAATTCATAGGAAAAGCGGCCAGCGGCCGCGTTATAGTCCATCACCGGATCCACCAGTGCCGCAGTTTTCGTTTTACCATCTATGATTAGGTGACAGAATGTTTGACTATCCTGATGGTAAAAACTTTCTATGTTGATATTTGCCATGAGTGATCCGCTCTTACAGAAACAGTGCGCATTATATTAGCTATTTCTAATTTAGCTTTCATCAAATTTTTATGTTAAATTGAGTTTAGTTTAGTCTAAGCATAAAAATAGGGGATCAGTGGTGCAGAGCGATCTTTCTCAAGAGTTAAAAGCACACGCCCAAGAGGCCGCTCAGCTGCTAAAGGCACTGGCCAATGAAAACCGTCTGATGATCTTGTGCTCGTTAGTACAACAGGAACTGAACGTCTCCCAGCTCAATGAACGCCTCACCCTCAGCCAATCGGCCTTAAGCCAACACTTGGCTTGGTTACGCCGCGCAGGCCTAGTGCAGACTCGCCGCGAGGCGCAAACCATCTTTTATTCGCTACGAGGCAGCAAGGCCAAGCAGGTCATCTCGGTATTGCAGAGCATTTACTGCGCAGACTTAGTGGATTAATTCATGAGCAAACTGTTTTTTCCTTGGTTACAGAGCCGCTGGAGCCTGCGACAGGATGTGCTGGCTGGGCTCATCGTCGCCATTCTTATTATTCCCCAGGCCATAGGCTATGGTCTGCTGGCCCAGTTGCCCGCCGCCAGTGCCTTGGCATGCTGTATCTTCCCCTTGTTAGCTTATGCCCTGTTTGGCAACGGGCGCTCCTTGGCCATCGGCCCGGTGGCCATCGTGAGCATGATGGTGGGAGGTGCCTTAATAGACATTCCGCTGGCCGATAAAGTCGCCAGCGCGCAATTACTGGCGCTGCAGGTGGCACTGGTATTACTGGCCATGCGGCTCCTGAGGCTTGGTAATCTAGTGCATTTCATTGGGCATCCGGTCATCCATGGTTTCACCGCCGCCGCCGCTATGCTCATCATCATCAAACAACTACCCTTGCTACTGGGCGTGCCTCTCATGAGCGGCCAGTCACCACATATGGCCACCGTCTCCCTAGCCTTACTGGCCTTGCTAATACTCATATTAACCGCCAAATTAAAACACCCCACCCTGAGTAAGCTCGGACCTCTACTGGCCATATTAATAGGCATACTCGCCAGCCTCATCTGGCCTGACATAGCCTGGCCTCAGGTTCCCATCGACCCCCAACAACCGGTGATACAGGTTAATCTCACTCTGCCCTGGCATCTTTTTAGCCAGCTGCTGCCCAGCGCCCTGCTCATTGCACTCATCGGCTTCTTAGAGAGCACTTCGGTCATTAAATCCCTCGGCCACCAGCAAGCTGCTCACGAACAAGGCGGCATAAAACCCAACCAGGAGCTCATGGGCCTGGGGGCTGCCAATGTTGCCGCCGCCGTATTCCAGGCTTTTCCGGTGGCCGGTGGCTTTGGACGCAGCATGGTTAATGATAAAGCCGGTGCCACTAGCCCCATGGCGGGCGTATTTAGCGCATTTTTTGTTTTGGTTTTTTTATTGTTTGCCCGAGACATCATAGCCTTCATTCCCTTGGCCATCCTCGGAGCCATCGTCTTGATGGCGGTTTGGCCCCTGCTGGATATTAAACCCGTGATAACAGACTGGTCGGTGCTGCCCAACGATAAAGTCGTATGGTTACTCACCTTCGCGGCGGTGCTTACCTTTGGTGCCGAAGTTGGCATTGGCGCAGGTGTGGCAACCTCGCTGTTTTTTTTAATACGCAGCGCCAGTCACCCCCATATGGCCATCATCGGTCGCATTCCGGGTAGCGCCCATTTTCGCAATGAGCAGCGCCATCAGGTGCTAACCTACCCATGCCTACTGGCCATTCGCATCGATGAAGGCCTGCACTTTGCCAATCAAGAGGCCATTAACGGATTTATCGGGCATGCCATCAAGGAGCACCCCGATGCTCGGCAAGTACTGCTCGTGTGTTCGGCGGTTAACGTATTGGATGGTGATGGCATCGAGCTGCTGCTGGGCTGGAACGACAGATTAAAGAGCCAGGGGAAGACCCTGCATCTGGCCGAGGTGAAGGGCCCGATCATGGATAAACTGCACAAGGTAAATTTCGGCGGCCGGCTAATGCCTGGACAAATATTCCTCAGCACTCACGAAGCCTTCATGGCCCTAGCCGATGACAACTTAAATTAGGCGTACAAACCTTGTAAGTTTTTTCGTTACGGTTAGAATCCGCGCCATCATTAGAGTGAGTACGTGGAAGAACAATGTATTGGATTCTCATATTCATGGCCGCGGCCATCATACTGAGCTTAAGCGCCACCGCCGCTTATTATTTACTGAAGTTACGTAAAATTAAGCAGCATCAAAACCAGCAAGTGAGCCTAAACAGACAAGCTTGGCTAGACGGCCAAGAAGCACTGGCCGCCGACATCCGCTTCATTGCCAAGGCCATAGTACAGCAGCAATGTGAGATCACCGAAGGCTGCCTGCGGCTTAAAGTACTAATGGATCGCCTAGATGAAACCTTGCAGCATCACTCCGATTACCAAACGATCCAACGGCATTATCAAAAAACGGCCCACATGCCCCATCATCAGGCCTATCAAGCGTTAAACCGGAAACAGCAATTTAAGCTCGATCAGGCCCGCTTCGAACTGGAAAACCAGCACCGACAGCAAGTATTGCTGGAGGCAAAACGGCTGGCCAACTACCAGTTTACAGCCCAAGTTTAAAGCGCCAAGTTAACCCCCTTACTGGTTGGCATGGGCAAGCTTTGCTAAACTGCCAAGCAGTTAACATTTATTTTAAAGGATCGATTCATGAACAAACTTTTGGTTGGTGTGCTTAGCCTGACACTCATCTCTGCCTGCTCGGCCCCCGCGGTTAAAGACACCTTATTAATCCAGCAGTCTGCTCAAGAACAAGCCAAAGAATC
>CAJXIK010000151.1 GCA_913054445.1 uncultured Bermanella sp. | reverse complement strand
GGCTAATTCAGCTGGGTCTCCATACTCAGCAGGAAATAGAAGGCGCTGCTTAAATCGCCATCCTCCCCCGCCACACTGCCCTTGCCCATGATACGACTGCCCAACTCTAGGCGCATGAAGAAGGGCGAACGGGTTTTCTGACGCCACGACACCCCCACGTTCCAATCTGTGATACCAAACGAGGCCACACTGCCATCTGCCTGTAAGTAGCGCCATTTGCCGCCACTGGGGTGTAAGAATACCCGACCATAGGTGTTGCGCTTAATTTTTACCTCGCTGTAAAAATCGGGAAACACCCAGCGGTGATGCCAGCGTTTGTTGGGGCGCGTTTCTAGGCCAAAGACCGGGTAGAGTTGTTCCTGACCAAAGCGACTGTCTTGCCTTATGCCCATGACCCAGCGGGCCTTGCGGTTCATACGGTAATGCGCGCTGGCAGCGTATTCGAAGAGGAAACGCGTCTGTTGAAAGAGGGATTCATCGCTATGATAGGCGGGCTCTAGCCGCCATAGATACTGCCAGCGACCCTGCATACGAGGGTGTAATTCTAGCGGCAGCGAGAGTCGATAGAAGCGCCGCACGCTATTCTCTGCGCCGCTTAAGGCAAACCGGTGCTCGCGAAATTGCAGCCCCTGCACCCATAAACCGGCAGGGCTGGGGCGCATGGCCAGCGGAAAATTCAACTCGGTCTCGATTTGCGTGACGCTTAGGTCGGCGATGCCGCTAAAGGCCTGCTCACTGCCCTGACGATGGCTCAACCCCACCTTCAGCACCTCGCTGCCATGGGCTGGCTGCATGAGCCAACAGGCGAATATCAATAGCCATATCGTGCGTGCCAAGCCCTACCCCCCAAAAGTTCACTCAACCCCAAATTTAACTCAATCCTAATTTCACTCAACCCCATTGAGTGTAGCCTCATTAAATTCGTACAGGTAAGCGGGCTAGCTCAGCCCATCATTATTTTCCTCCCACAGGCGACCGTCTTTGGCCAGCAACAAAGTGGCAGCCGCTGGGCCCCAGCTGCCAGCGGCATAGGTTTCTGGTTTTACATCATTATTCTGCCAATGTTGCAGTATGGGGTCGGCCCATTTCCAGGCGGCCATGAGCTCGTCTTCGCGCAAGAACAAGGTAGCATTATTGTTGATGACATCGGCCAATAGGCGCTCGTAGGCATCGGGAATACGGGTGACGCCAGCACCCGAACTCTTCAAGCTTAGGGTCATGGGCCGCACCTGCTGATGGTGGCCGATGCGCTTTTCACACAGTTGCAGACGCACGCCTTCGTCTGGTTGCAGACGAAATACAAGCTTATTGGCCATGGTTTGTTTATGTTGCATGGCAAAGATGCTGTGGGGCACTTGCTTAAACTGCACCACGATTTCACAGCTGCGCTGAGCCAAACGCTTGCCGGTTCGTAAATAAAACGGCACCCCGGCCCAGCGCCAATTATCAATCTCTACTTTTAGCGCCACGAAGGTGTCGGTGACCGAGTGTTCATCCACGCCAGGCTCGTCACGATAGCGATGAACCGCCACATTGCCGTCGGCTGTTGCCATGAAACCGGCTTCGTACTGACCGCGCACCACCTGTTCATCTATGTTTGAGCCGGTGATGGGCTTGAGGCAATTTAACACTTTGACTTTTTCATCACGGATGGCTTGTGCATTCAGGCTGGCCGGTGGCTCCATGGCCGTCATGCACAACAGTTGCAGCAGGTGATTTTGCAACATATCTCGTAAGGCACCGGTGCTTTCGTAGAAGCCCGCTCTCTTCTCGACCCCTATGGTTTCCGCTATGGTGATTTGAATATGATCTATGTATCTCTGATTCCACTGATGCTCAAACAATGAATTGGCAAAGCGCAGGGCCAGCAAGTTTTGTACGGTTTCCTTGCCGAGATAATGATCGATACGGAAAATTTGTGATTCGCTGAAGTAGGCGGCCATGCAGCGATTAATCATGGCACCGCTCTGGTAATCGCTGCCGATGGGCTTTTCTAGCACGATGCGGCTGTGCTCGCTAATAAGGTCGTGGCTGGCCAGCTGCTGGGCGATGGTGGGGTATAACTTACTGTGCAGCGCACAATAAAAAATTCGCGGGCGAGTGGGGTCTGCTAGTTTTTTATGGAGTTTCTCATAACCCTGTGATTTCTCAAAATCTATGTTCAAGTAGCCGATATAGGCGCTAAATTTACTCCAGCTGGCTTCATTTAGGGATGTGAGTGCGTCGTGCTCTAGGATGGCTGTTTTGCACAGGGCCAAATAATCACTTTTAGTGGAGGCCCTGCGGCTGGCGGTCCAGATACGCCCTTGGGGATGCAGGCGACCGTCACAAAAAAGATGGTACAAGGCGGGTAACAGTTTACGCAATGCGAGGTCGCTATTAGCGCCCATGAGTATGAGATCGAATGCTTCTGTTGCGCCTGACACCGGCATGCGGTTATCTCCCTTTTCCTTAACCAGTTATAAGGTGATGGTCATTCATCAAGTGTAGACCCTAGGGATAACATGCTGCGCTATTTAAAGCCGCCCATAAAAGAAGCCACTCGGGGAGTGGCTTCTTTGGCATTACCAACTGACGCTAGGATTACTTACGTGCAAATAACTGTCTATTGAAGGGCAGATAAATATTGATGAAGAATACAAACGCCACCGCACTCTCAAATAATTCACTGGAGCGGCTGACATGTTTAATTAACCCTTCGACCACGACGGCCACCGCCACCCAAGCGATCACCTGATGCCAGTGGGCGATAGGCACGCCGAGGTAATCACATAGCTGTTTAAACTTTTCACTGCGACGGTATAGCGTGGTGAACACAAATAAGTAGGTGATTAACCCTAACCCTAAGACCATGCTGAAGATGATCTTATTTATTTTTTTTCCTTCCACCACGAGGTTGTGCAGGTTGGTCTCGCTTTGTGCATTATTTTGCTTGAACCATTCTGAGCTTTCGATATTAAATATTCGTTGCCCCCAGGAAATCTCTTCACCGGCCCCGAAGAAACACACCACCGCCAAGAAACACCAGATAGCGATGAACATCCCATTTTTTGCCGTGCGTAAGACCACCACTCGGTGCACACACATGACGAATGACATGGACAAGGCCAGCACCGTTAACCATTCAAACACACCGTCTTCTCTGGCCAGCACCTTAGTAAAGGTTACAGGGTCCAGCAACGCAACCGCAGCCCCCAACAACACATAGAGGGCGATGATTGGGTAGGCTATTTTTTCAATTTTATGCATTTGCTTGAACACGAGAATCGTCCCCTTTACTGAATTTTAAAAATATTTTATGGCTGGCAGCACTGATAACACTGACCAACCCGGCAATCACTGCGAAGGGATCTAGCAGGTAATTCCATAGATTTGAACTCTCGAAGAGGTGCAGTCCGTGGGCTAAACAAGCGAGGGTTAACCACAGGGCCAGCTGCCAATGCCCTAGGTAGGCGGCGGCTATTCCCGTTATGGCGATGCCGACCACCAAGTAATCATAATAAACATGACTGGCAAACCCTGTGGCGTAGGGGTCAAACATGCCTAACCCCATGCTGGCGGGATATAGCAGCACAGCAAGCAACAAGATGGCCAGATTAAAGCTCAATTGATTTCTGGGCCTCTGCGGCTTTAATATTGAAAACAGGTACATGGCCAGCATGACGATGGAAGCCAAACTGAGATCTGTTAATAAGCCACGGGAGAATTCAATTAGCAGCCAATCGGAAACTGGCAAGACGATAATCGCGGCCGCTAACAAATAGGCCATGGGCCAGTAGCGCTGCCAGCGCCTCACCTGTAGCAGCATTAACAGTAGCGTCATGAGCAGTAAACCATGGCTCATTAAACTGAAAAAAGTATTCATAGTTTACTCTCCAGCCAGGCTTGATTGAAGGCCACATGCTTGATGATTTTTCGGTTCCAGGTATAGAAAAGGTGGTACTGGCCACCCTGCCCCCGAGTGACCCAAGGGTAGGCAAACTTTGACTCTGTGGCTGCTGGCTTCTCGATGCGCTCGAAGTGATGAAGCGTTTTCCAATTAAGGCCCTTATCATGGGACACGGCCAAGGCTAGGGTGTTGCGGCCATGTTCTTGCCCCTTCGGTGCATCGTTATATACCATCCAGCTGCGCCCCTCGCGCCCGCTAAAGGTAAAGATAGCCGAGCTTAAATTATCCAGTTGCGTGGTCTCATAAGGTGACCAAGATAAGCCGCCATCGGCGGTGACACTGCGCCGTACCTTCTGCACATCCTTACCCGTATCGCGCATGAAGGTCACCGCCTCGCGGGCACTGTACACCGCCACCGTGGGCTGAATGGTTTTATCCCCCGAACTCATACGGTATTTATTGACGACCTTGCCAGCTAGGGTGACGCGCACGATCTCGGAGAACTCACCCACTAACTCGTGATAGGCCGTGATGCCGATGGTGCCGTCCTGATATATGAGTGCATCATTTTTAACCAGAGTGCTGATATTTATGAAGGGGCTGGTAATTAAATGCTGCGACGGGTGCCAACTTTGACCGTCGTCATAGGAGAGCATCATGTTGATTTGGCTGGTGGCCCAACCGGCCAAGGAAACCGAAACATACACCAACACCAATGGCCCCTCGGGGTGGCGAATTAATACCGGATTACCGACTTTTTTCACATAACGATCTAGGTCATTGGAAACCTGCATGCGATCCAGAATGGCCTTGGGTGCCTGCCACTGCTGCTTCTTCTGATCGAACAGTGCGGAATAAATTTTTACATCGGTATGACCTTCCCGTGTGCCGCCATACCACATGGCCAGTAGATTGCCATTAGGCAAGGACACCGCCGTGGCGCTGTGTACTGTGTTGGTTAATGCCGTGGAGACATCATGCCGTTTGTAACTCACGGCCTGCTCGCCAGCCGCCGATGCCAACTGCACCACAAATTTGGGTGGCGCGAAGCGCTCGTGGCCGAGAGACAAGAGCGCCCCCACTAGCATCATAATCGGTAGAATATGTTTTTTAATGTTTATCGTCACGATGACCCCTTATTAATGGCTGGCATTATCCTGTTGATGGCTGCAAGCTGCAAGGTAACCGCCCCTTTTTTAAGCGATGCAATGAAACGAGTTTTAAAGCGGCCAAGTTAGTTGACGCGAACCAAATATGCGGTAGGGAAAGGAAGCCCTCTATCGAGAGCCTGTCACTGACAACATTCGTAGGAGGCCACCCCGTAGCCGATTGCCGTAGGCTTAGGGGTCGTGCGCTTAGGCAAAACGCAAGACCTGACCCCGTAGC
>CAJXIK010000150.1 GCA_913054445.1 uncultured Bermanella sp. | reverse complement strand
GAGGCATGGATGCCGAGGCAAGCCCTCATGGACGAGTCCACGGCGACCTAAAAAAGCACTAAACCCAACTTTGGTCAGGCGGATTCCACAGATTGATCCCTGTGCTTATTTTAATGCGATTGCCCTGGAAGTCCCATGGCAACCGCATTAAAATTCAAGCCGCACCATTGGCACTCCCCGCCAGCCTGGAATGGCTGCACTTCAATTTGCGCCGATGCAAGCCATCCCTAGGCGCTTCCTTACAACATCCCTGTTTAAGTATCCCAAATTGAAACAACCCTTCCCAACAATAGAGCTAGGTAATCACACAATTTCCGCCATTAATTCAGCACTCGCGGGCTTCGATATACATCTATGGGTAATTATTGCGTATAATTGCCCACTTTCTATATTCGAGCGAACTCCAGCCCATGGCCGTGACCATTAAAACCCCAGAAGAAATCGAGAAAATGCGCATTGCAGGCCGCTTGGCCGCAGAGGTACTGGAGATGATCGGCGAGCATGTTAAGCCAGGCGTCAGCACGGGCGAACTCAATCGCATTTGCCATGACTATATCGTCAGCGTGCAGGATGCCATTCCGGCCCCGCTCAATTACGGCAACCCTCCGTTTCCTAAGTCCATCTGCACCTCAATAAACCACGTTATCTGCCACGGCATCCCCAGCGACGACAAAATCCTCAAAAAGGGTGACAGCGTCAACATCGACATCACCGTCATCAAGGATGGCTATCACGGCGACACCAGCAAGATGTTTTTCGCCGGTGACGCCAAACCAGCCGACCAACGCTTGGTTGATATCACCCAACAATGTTTATACAAGGGCATTGCCTTGGTCAAACCTGGAGCACAGCTGGGGGACATCGGCAGCGTGATTCAAAAACACGCCGAATCTAACTATTATTCTGTGGTACGTGAGTACTGCGGCCATGGCATCGGTGCGGGCTTCCATGAAGAACCCCAGGTGATGCACTTCGGTCGCCCTAACACCGGCATGGCCCTTAAAGAAGGCATGTGCTTTACCATCGAACCCATGATCAACCAGGGTAAGCCGCAATCCAAGCTGCTTAACGACGACTGGACCGTGATCACCAAGGACCGCAAACTCAGCGCCCAATGGGAACACACCCTCCTCGTGACCAGCGACGGCGTCGAAGTTCTCACCCGACGCAACGATGAAGTCTTTCCCTGGGAGCAATAAACATGGCAACGGGCTTGCTAGATCAGGTTTTTAAAGAAACCGAATTTGCCGCCGAGCTGGCCGCCGGCAAGCCCCCCATTCCACTATTTAAGCAGGCTATCCAACATAGCCAGCTGGCCATGGATAGCCGCTTTCGAGACACCCTAGATGCCGTGAGCCTCGTGCATTGCCGTTCGCAATTCATGGATCGGCTACTCACCTTTGCCTGGCAACAATTTTTTCCCGCACACGCCACCAACATCGCGCTACTGGCGGTGGGCGGCTATGGCCGGGGTGAGCTGCACCCTAAATCCGATATTGACATATTACTGCTATCGCAAGACGAGGCGGCCTTCAGCGAGCACAGCGATGCCATGCAGGGGCTCATCACCTTCCTGTGGGACATCAAGCTCGATGTGGGACATGGGGTACGCACCCTAGACGACTGCCAGAAAGAGGCGGGTAAAGATATCACCATCGCCACCAACCTAATGGAGACTCGCACCCTAGCCGGGCCCGACCACCTGCGCCAAAGCATGGTACACAACACTGGGCCTGAGCACTTGTGGCCCAGCCATGAATTTTTTACCGCCAAATGGCAGGAACAAATTGAGCGTCATCAGAAGCACCACGACAGCGATAACAACCTAGAACCCAACATTAAAAACGGGGTGGGCGGACTGCGCGATCTCCATACCGTAGTCTGGATACTGCAACGGCATTTCGGCGACAATCAGCTGGAAAACCTCACCAGTCGCGGCATCCTCAGCGAATTCGAATATCACATGCTGCACCGCTGCCGAGACTTCTTGTGGCAATTGCGCTACGCCCTACACATGGTGACCCAACGGGAAGAAGATCACCTACTATTTGACTTCCAAAAGGAAATTGCCAGCATACTGGGCTTTCGTGACGAGGCCGACAAGCTAGCGGTGGAGGTCATGATGAACCAGTATTATCGCTACAGCCTAGCCCTCAACGAGCTTAACGACCTGCTGATGTTGCTGTTTAACGAGATCATCATCGACAGCCAACAGCCGCAACAGATCACCTCCATTAACCAGCACTTTCAACGCTGCAACGACTACCTAGAAATAAAAGAGGCCGATTTATTTGAGCGTACCCCCAGCGCCATGCTGGAAGTATTTTACACGCTGGCCTGCGATAACAGCTTAAAAGGTGTCAGGGCCAACACCGTGCGCGCCCTGCGCGATAATCGTCACGCCATAGACGAGCACTTTCGCAAAGACCCCAACAACATACGCAGCTTCATGGCCATCCTGCGTAATCCGCATCACGTGTCGCGCGAGCTAGAACGTATGCTGCGCTACGGTATTCTGGGACATTACATACCCGAATTTGGCGAGATTATCGGCCACATGCAGCACGATTTATTTCACAGTTACACCATAGATCAGCACAGTTTACGCGCCGTAAAGTTCATGCGAAAACTGAATTTTGGTGAGTACCAGGACATATTCCCACTGGCAACAAGACTCATCGAAAAAATCCCTAATAAAGATATTTTGTATCTCACGGCGCTGCTGCACGATGTGGGCAAGGCCCTGCCAGGCCAGCATGAAATCAGCGGCAGCGAAATTGCTCTTAATTTTTGTATTCACCATGGCTTACGCCAAGAAGACGCCGATTTAGTGGTGTGGCTAGTGCGCAACCACCTCATGTTTTCCCAGGCATCGCAACGCCTCGACATCGCCGACCCAGATGCCATGCATCACTTCGCCTCGCAGATAGGCAACCATAAACACTTAACCTACCTTTACGCCTTCTCGGTGGCCGACATCTACTGCACCAACAAGACGCTATGGACCAGCTGGCGTGCCGAACAGATGCGTGCGCTGCATCAAGCCACTCACTACATATTAAGGCGTGGCCTGGACAACCCAATCAACAAAGAGAAGTGGGTAGATGAAATTCAGCAAGCGGTCATCGAGCGCTTACAAGAGCACGGCTACCAAGAACAACAGGTGTTTAAATTATGGGCCAACCCTGGGGATGAATACTTTTTAAGGGAAAGCGTCGATACCCTAGTGTGGCATGCCCTCGCCCTGTTTGAACACGGCAGCTGCGACCGCCCACTGGTACTCATTAGCGATAGCCGTGATGTGGAATTCAGGGGGGCGACGCAAATTTTCATCTATATGTTCAACCAACCCCACCTGTTTGCCGCCATGACCGCCGCCCTAGATCAATTGCACCTCAACATTCAAGACGCGCGCATCATAACCTCACAAAATAACAACGCCCTAGATACCTATATTGTATTGGACGAAAACGGCGAAGCCATTAGCGAACCTGCCAGGTTAGATAAGATCAAAATAACCCTCGAAAAAGCCCTAGCCAAGCCGTCCGAGTATTCTGAACTCATACAGCGCCGCACCTCTCGGCAACTTAAACAATTTGAGTTTAAGCCGCTGGTCAACCTCAGCAACGACCCCTTCAATAAGCGCAGTTGCCTAGAGATCATCTCCCCCGATCGCCCTGGATTACTGGCACGCATGGGGAAACTGTTCATGGAATACGAACTGTCGCTGGATACCGCCAAAATCTTAACCATAGGCGAGAAGGTCGACGACATTTTCTACCTTAAAGATAAGGATGGTCACCCCATCAGCGACCCCGAGTTTTGCCGAACACTACAAGACGCGGTCGTCGCCGCGCTCACCGAACAAGTTGAGCTGCAAGCCACGCTTTAACGCTATTTTAAAGCTACTTTAAACGTCAAAAAACAATCCAACTTATGACGACTTAGGCCCGCTTCATGGTGAATTGAGCCGACCTAAGCGGGCATAAATTTATTGAAAAATGTATTGAGACCCTCACATGAATCCGAATCTGTCCAAATTACAACCTTACCCTTTTGAGAAGCTCGCCAAGCTCAAGGCAGACGCCAGCATCAGCACAGATTTAGCCCATATATCCCTGTCCATCGGTGAGCCTAAGCATCAAAGCCCGAGCTTTGTGAAGCAGGCCATGATCGACCACCTCGATAAGCTCGCCAACTACCCCACCACCAAAGGCCTGCCCGAGCTAAGGCATGCCATCGCCAACTGGTGCCAGAGCCGTTTCCACCTCTCCCAGCTCGATGCAGAGACACAAGTGCTGCCCGTGAACGGCACCCGTGAAGCGATATTTTCCTTCGCTCAGGCCATGGTTGCGCCAGGTAAGGACGCCCTCATCACTAGCCCCAACCCTTTCTATCAAATTTATGAAGGAGCGGCTTACCTAGCTGGCGCACGACCTCACTACCTGCCCTGCCTGCAAGAAAATGGTTTTAAACCGGACTTTAAGGCGGTCAGCGCCGACGTATGGCGAGACACGCAGATACTGTTCATCTGCTCTCCGGGCAACCCTACCGGCGCGGTGATCGACATAGACGAGCTGACATACCTCATTGCCCTAGCCGACCAATACGATTTCATCTTGGCCAGCGATGAATGCTACAGCGAAATTTATGTGGATGCGGCTCGCCCTCCCGTGGGATTACTGGAAGCTTGCCAGCAATTGGGGCGCACCGATTACCGTCGCTGCGTGGTCTTTCACAGCCTCAGCAAGCGCTCTAACCTGCCGGGCTTACGCTCGGGTTTCGTGGCCGGTGACGCACAACTATTAAGCCAATTCTTTCAATACCGCACCTACCATGGCTGCGCCATGTCCATCCCCAATCAATTGGCCAGCATCGTCGCCTGGGGAGACGAAGCGCACGTACAGGAAAATCGCCGCCTCTACAGCCAAAAATTTCAGGCCGTGTTGGAGATATTATCCCCCGTCATGGACGTAAGTCAGAGCGATGCCAGCTTCTATCTGTGGGCCAAAACTCCCATCAACGAAGAAGAATTCACGCAACGCCTATTTGCCGAGCAACAGGTAACGGTCTTACCCGGCAGCTATCTATCGCGCACCATAGACGGCATCAACCCTGGAGAAAACCGCATACGCTTGGCGCTGGTGGCCGAGGTAGACGAATGCATCGAAGCGGCGCGGCGCATACGTTCGCTGGTAGAAAGCCTGTAGGCTGCGGGCAATCGCATTAAAATTTAAGTCGTACCACTGCACTCCCTGCCAGCCTGAAATGGTGCTATTTCAGTTTGCGGCCGCCATTAATCCATCCATGGA
>CAJXIK010000149.1 GCA_913054445.1 uncultured Bermanella sp. | reverse complement strand
GCCAGCGCTCTATACGAGTCATGTGGATGGTTGCATGCTAATAGCCCGTACCTTTCGCGTGCAAGCACGCTCCTACGTTATCCATGCCAGCGCGTTATACCGCCCATCCTTGGGCATATACGCTCCTTGGCATCCATGCCACCGCGTTATACCGCCCATCCTTGGGCATAAAAAAGCCAAGCATCTAGCTTGGCCTTTAGAATAGCAATGGGTTTTAGCCAGTCGAGGGCTATGCGGTGGGCGTGATGTTTTTCACCATGCGCGAGGTAAAGTACACAATATGATCTTTCATGTCTGATACTTCAATTTGATTTTGACCGAAAGGTGATTGCTTTACCGAGCTAATGCATAAGCCCTGAGCGCTGATTAGGTTGCGATCCACATCGTTGAAGTGCGGGTGTGAAAATGAAAAGGTTTGGCGCTCGGCATCACGCTCTAGGGTCACCACTAATTGTGGGTCGGCCAGCTCGTTACCGCGATAGTAATTGACATAACTGACTTCGAACGAGGCATCGAATTGAAACAGTACTTGCGCGCTTTGTTGCTTACTTAAACTCATAATTAGAACCTACAAAAATAAAACCCATATTAAATTTTTAGTAGGCTTTGACCGTGTTTGCAAAAACACTGGGCATTAAAATTAACAAATAATTAAACATCCATTGTTTATAGCAAATTCGGCTATACTACCCATTTATGGGCCTTGATATTCAGTAAACATCAACTTTAAAACCGAGCATTTTTAGGTGTTACACGGCGGTCTCTTCAAGATCACTATGCCATAGATTAACGATCTGGCCATAGCCGATTACTTAATAAAACCCAGATTGTCGGCAATGGTCTAATCAACTATTAGGTGAGTTTATTCATGGCTCGATTAGCGTAATCAAGCGCCATGATTTAGCGTCGCGTGCGGTGATTTGGCAGTCAGAATTTAATTAGATGGGCGGGCTTAGATTGAGGCGGGCAGGTTTAGGGCTATCTATTAGCGGCTCACCCAGGCCTGCATGCGTTTATCCATGTTTAAGCGAAGCAACCTTAATCCTTCGTTCATGACGTTGAAGTGGGCATCAATCACCGCCGTACTGAGGGTAAATATGTCATCGGCGCTGGTGTTAATGTCGCCGGCGGTTAACAGGTCTTGTTGCACCATCTGGCTGAGGCGCTCTAGTTTAGGCTCACACAATAAGGCATCGATGAGCGAGCCGGTGATCTCCAGCGCCTCCTTTGATAACCCTTTGGCCTGTTCATTCACCTTACCCTTTTGTGTCAGCAGCTGGGTCATTAAATATTTCAAGCGCATCTCGCTACCCCCGTCCATTTTTCCGCTGGCACAGGCCGAGGTGCCCAGTGCACGAATCTGCCCCACCAGCTCAATGAAACAGGGCAGCACCTCGAACACGTACTGGCTTAATGCCTTGTGTTGGAAGTTGGTTTGAATCAAGTCTTCAGCCTGGCGACCAATGCCCGCAATGTAGCGCAGCATCTGCCTAACCAGATGACTGTGCAGCTCAAAATTTTCAATTACCTCATCCTGACGCCACTGTAAGTGTACAGTCTGCCAAGCGCTGCAAATTTCGCTCCACTGCTGTCCATCGAACAATTCATGGGTGAGCTTGAGCGCACGCTCTAGCTCACGAAAGCGTGCGTTGACCTCCCGTGCCAGCAGCCGCGCCTTGCTTTCAAAAAATGGATTACCCGCCAGCGCACCATTGGTGGCGGCACGGTGCTGTTGCACCACACGCACCTGTTCAAACAAGGCCTTCACAAGGTCTAGGGCCTTGAGTCTCAGCTGTTGATTTTGATGCAATGCGGCCAAGGGCGATATATCTGTCTGGGTGGCTACTAACATGCTTACGTCACTGTCTCCAATCATCCATAATTCTGGTGTCTTCTCGCGCGTCTATGTCAGACGTCTACATTTCATATAGCAAGCGTCATACCAAGAACAAAAACACCGTTATTTCAATGAGTTAGAAGCTTTATGAGTAGCACACCGAAGAAAGCGCACAATTATTGGGCGTCGAGGCACACAGAGCAAGCACACATATGGGGCGGTCAGCTGCAAAATTAGGGCTGGCGAGAACAGGGTTATTGTTCCACAATAGCAACAGTTTTCTAGGTTTAACGGGTATTACCCATGGAACAATTCGATCTCAACGAAATAGCCATCTTTGTTAAGGTGGTGGATGCGGGCAGCTTCACCGGTGCCGCCAAGGCCCTAGGGTTACCAAAATCCACAGTGAGCCGCAAGATCACCCAATTGGAAGAGCGCCTAGCGGTACGCCTGCTGCAACGCACCACCCGCACCCTAAGCCTTACCGACACCGGCAGCGCCTATTATCAGCAGTGTTCACGCATCATCGCCGACGTGCAAGAGGCCAACATTGCCGTCACCGAGATGCAGTCCAAGCCCGTGGGCACGCTGCGCATCACCGCCCCGGCGCTGTTTGGCTCGCTGGTGCTCAGTGACATAGTGGCGGACTTCTTACAGCGTAACCCGGGCATACAGGTCAACATGGTGCTCACCGACCAGACGCTGGATTTAATTCAGGAAGGCATAGATGTGGCCTTTCGCGTGGGGGTGCTGGCCGACTCATCGCTCATCGCCCGCCCGCTGGGCGTGGTCAATGTGATCACCTGTGCCAGCCCCGCCTACATCGAGGAACACGGCAAGCCCGCCCACCCAGAGGAGTTAAAGCAACACCATATTTTATGCTGGGGGCAACACATGAACAGCTGGGAATTTGATACTCCAGAACAGGTGAACGTAGACCTAAAAGCTAGGGTCAAGGTCAACGATGCCTTCAGCCTCCGGAAACTGGCGATCAATGGCCTCGGCATCGCCCGCCTGCCAGCCTTCTTATGCGCCGACGACATCAAGGCGGGATTACTGCAACCCGTGCTGTGCGACTGGAGCTATCGCAGTTCGCCCATTCATGCCCTCTACCCCAGTAACCGCCACCTAAGCGCTAAGGTGCGCTCGTTTGTGGATTACATAGTGGATGAACTCAGGCACGACCAACCCTGGAATGTTGAGTTCGATGCCAGCCTCAAGTGTGAGGCCTGAACCCTTAGTAAAGGTGGCCGTTAACTGCCGATGCGCGCATCACGCCCCAGCAACCAGCAACGTTCGCTGCGGCTAAAACCTATGTGTTCATAGTATGAATGAGCAGCGGGCGCGGCAATTAATATGAGCTTGCATTTAGGCCCTAACTGAGCCTGAGTCAGCCTCTGCAATTGCTTGCCGATGCCGCTTCCCTGGTGGGTTTTACTGACCGCCAAATCGGATAAATAACATGCATAATGGAAGTCCGTCATGCAACGAGACACACCCACCAGCTGCTCGCCATCCCATGCGCTCACCACTAGGTTGCTGTTTTCGATCATCCCTGCGATACAGGCTAGGTCGTCCACCGGGCGGCGCTCGCCTAGGGTCGAATTTTTTAACAACGTAACGAACTGCTCTGTGCTGACGACGTCATTGACTCTATATTCTATATTCATGCTCTTTCCTAGGGCATTAGCGACGGATGTCATCTCACATAGATGCGCCATACGGTCCCTGTTTTTAAAGCCTACCAGCATGAGCCCCATAACCTAAGCGGTCAATGGCTCGGCCTTAACGAATTAGCTCAATGGCGACCTCTTGTCATTAGACGAAAATTTTTTGTCTTAAACCGACCAAGTCACATCCCTCCCGTATTTTGCCTTTTTTATCAGTTACTCTGTAAGACATGGGTATTGGAGCAATGAAACAGATTTGTTAGCATCCGCCCCCTAAAAATTGCAAAATTGAACAAATAACCTTAAAGGTGAAGCAGCATGTCCAATCAAGACAGTGTAGTAATTGTTAGTGGTGTTCGTACTCCTATGGGCGGCTTACAAGGCAGCCTATCTGCGCTAACCGCTACCGAATTAGGCGGCGCAGTTATTAAAGAAGCCGTGGCGCGTGCCGGTATTGACGCGGGTGACGTACAAGAAGTCATCATGGGCAACGTATTGCCTGCCGGCCTTAAACAGGGTCCTGCCCGTCAAGCCATGCGTAAAGCTGGCCTTAGTGACACGACTGGTGCCACCACCATCAACAAATTGTGTGGTTCTGGCATGAAGGCCACGATGCTGGCCCACGACCTGATTAAAGCAGGCACCAACGACATTATGGTTTCTGGCGGCATGGAATCCATGTCTAACTCGCCTTATATCTTGCCGACTGCCCGTAAGGGCTTCCGCATGGGTCACGGCGATCAAGCTATGGACCACATGTTCATGGACGGCCTTGAAGATGCCGAAACTGGTCGTTTAATGGGCTCTTTCGCTCAAGAAGTCGCCGATCAAAAGGGTTACAGCCGTGAAGAGATGGATGCCTACGCCATCGAATCCTTGTCACGCGCCAAGGCCGCCATGGAAGCAGGCTTGTTGAAAGCTGAAATCGTACCGGTTACCGTTAAGTCACGTCGTGGCGACACCGTAGTGACAGAAGACGAACAGCCGTTTAACGCTAACATCGAGAAAATCCCAACTTTGCGTCCGGCCTTTAAGAAAGACGGCACCATCACCGCCGCCAACGCCTCGTCTATTTCTGACGGTGCTTCTGCGCTGCTATTGATGTCAGAAAGCGAAGCTGCCAAGCGTGGCCTTAAGCCATTGGCACGCATCGTGGGTCACGCCACCCAGTCTCAGCACCCTTCTGAGTTCACCTTGGCACCTGTTGGCGCCATCGAGACACTATTCGCTAAGATTGGCTGGACTAAAGACGACGTTGACCTGTATGAAATCAACGAAGCCTTCGCCATGGTTGCCATGTTGCCAATTAAAGAACTAGGCCTAGACCCTGCCACTGTTAACATCTTTGGCGGTGCCTGTGCACAGGGCCACCCAGTAGGCTCTACCGGTTCACGCTTGTTGGTGACACTCATCAACGCGCTACAGCATAAAGGTAAGACCAAAGGCGTTGCCGCTTTATGTATTGGTGGTGGTGAAGCCACTTCCATGGCCATTGAATTGGTATAATTTTTCTGCTCGGTCACGAGCATTGAAATAAAAAAAGGCGGGCCTAGTGCCCGCCTTTTTTGTTTTTGTATGAAGCTTAAAACCGGGGTTTAGCGGCCACGGGGTGGCTTAGGGGTTTCGGGGGTTTCGGGGGTTTCGGGGGTTTCGGGGGTTTCGGGGATTTCGGGGATTTCGGGGATTTCGGGGATTTCGGGGATTTCGGGGATTTCGGGGGTCGGGGCTTTCGGCCACGGGGTGGCCTCGTACGAGGGCAGCCCCTGCCCGATTCTTTGGCAGCCCCTCGGCAATTGCTCCTGCATTGCCCTACTACCCACATCCCTGTG
>CAJXIK010000148.1 GCA_913054445.1 uncultured Bermanella sp. | reverse complement strand
CGCCTGTTTGCTGGGCGCTGCTGAGTACGATGAAGCGAGCCTGTCGCTCGTCAGCGCTGGCAGCCTGAGCGTATAGGGCCAGTAAGATGAGCATGCCGCCGATCAAGCTCTTCATGATGGTTTCCTTTTGACTGAGTGTTAGGGGGTTTTAACGGGTACTGTTAACTAACATTAGTCGAAGAAATAGGCTTCGCTGGCGTTTTATGGGGTATGTGGAGAATCGGCCTAATACCGTAAATTGACATAGCAATGAGTTATGCTGAAGAGTGGTTGCGGCCGTTTTTTAGGCATAAAAAAAGCCAGCAATGCTGGCTTCTTGGTTCTTGAATAAATTCAAGAGACGCTGCGATTAGCCTTTAAGGCCTTTAACCGCAGTGTTTAGACGGCTCTTGATACGAGCTGCCTTATTCTTGTTGATGATACCCTTAGTTACCATCTTATCGACATACGGTGCAGCAACCACAAGGGCGGCTTGAGCATCGTCATAGCTTTTAGCGTCGATGGCAGCACGTACTTTCTTAATGTAGGTACGAACCATAGAACGTAGGCTTGCATTGTGAGCACGGCGGCCAACTGCCTGACGAGCGCGTTTACGAGAACCAGCAGAATTAGCCAAAATCAGGCTCCTTCAATAATGAGATTTACTTAAATTCAGGGTGCAGGATTATCCAGAGTAGGCGGCCTTCTGTCAAACCCTTTATACGCTGTGGGGCTCTATTTAGGTTTTGCTCGTGTATGTTGCCGCGCTTGATTACAATGTGCGCCACCTTAAAAATCTGCAAATAAAAACAAAGGCTTAGTGACCATTCATGGCCGATTCACCGCAACCAAGCAAACCATCCTCGGCGCAAGCGCCTGCTAAGCCACCCAGCCTGCTGAGGTCGTCTTCCATCGTCAGTGCCATGACTCTCTTATCTAGGGTGTTGGGTTTAGTGCGGGACGTGCTGGTGGCCTCCTATTTTGGTGCTCGCGCCGATGCCTTCTTGGTGGCCTTTAAGATCCCTAACTTTTTTCGGCGCTTGTTTGCCGAGGGGGCCTTTAGCGTGGCCTTCGTGCCGGTGCTTAGCGAGTACAAAGTGCAAGATAAAGACATAAAGGGCCTGGTTAGGGCGGTGTCGGGCAGTTTACTGGCCATTATCGGCCCCTTTACCCTAGTGGCGGTGGCGGCGGCTCCCATCTTAACCTGGCTGTTTGCGCCGGGGTTTGCCGGCGACCCTGAGAAATTTGCCCTCACCAGCGAATTGCTGCGCATCACCTTTCCCTATTTGTTGTTAATTAGTCTCACCGCCTTTTACGGCAGTGTGCTTAATACCTATGGGCAGTTTGCTATTCCCGCGGTGACCCCAGTGTTGCTGAATCTCTGCCTGATCGTGGCCACCCTGTATTTCACCCCTTGGTTTGATGAGCCGCTCATGGCGCTGGCCTGGGGGGTGTTGCTGGCCGGGGTCACGCAGCTGGCGTTCCAGTTGCCCTTCGTCATGAAACTGGGCTTGCTGGCCCTGCCCAAGCCTGCCTTTGCCGATGTGGGGGTGCGGCGTATTCTTAAGCTTATGGTGCCCGCCCTGTTTGGGGTGTCGGTGAGCCAGATCAACATGCTGCTGGATATCTTGCTGGCTTCATTTCTCGAGAGTGGCAGCGTCAGCTGGTTGTATTATTCCGATCGTCTCACTCAGCTCCCGCTGGGTATCTTTGCCATCGCCCTCGCGGTGGTGATCTTGCCAAGCCTGTCGCAGAAGCACGCCGCGCAAAATAAGCAGCAATTTGTGGTGACCCTAGACTGGGGGGTGCGCATCGTCTTGTTGATTGGCCTGCCAGCCGCCTTGGCTTTAATGGTGTTGGCCGAGCCTTTGATGATGACCATTTTTTATCGTGGCGAGATCAGCGCCTACGACATCCAGAAGATGGCCATGAGCCTACGCGCCTACAGTGCGGGCTTGCTGGCCTTCATGCTGATTAAGGTGCTGGCTCCCGGCTTCTATGCCCGCCAAGATACCAAGACGCCGGTGAAAATCGGCATCAAGGCCATGGTGGTTAACATGGCCCTTAATATTCCCTTAGTGCTCACTTTGGCCCATGTGGGGCTGGCGCTGGCCACCACTGTGTCTGCCTATCTTAATGCTGTATTGCTTTATATGGGCTTGCGTAAGCTGGGCTACTATCAGGCTCAGCCCGGCTGGGGGTTGTGGCTCGCGCGCATCGTGCTTGCCTGCATCGTGCTGGTGGCGGCTATCTATTTCGTGAACCCTGCGAGTGCACACTGGTATGAGTTTAGCGAGTGGCAACGCATTGGCTGGACCTCTGCCTTGGTGGTGGTGGGGGTGTGTGCTTATGGTTTTAGCTTGCTGCTGTTGGGGGTGCGACCTCGGCATTTGTTGATGGCGCGGGGTTGATTGGCTGGGGGGGGCTAGGGGTGTGTCGGCCACGGGGTGGCCTAGGGTGTATCGGCCACGGGGTGGCCTCGTACGAGGGCAGCCCCTGCCCGAATCTCTTGGCAGCCCCTGCCCGAATCTCTTGGCGGCCTAGCCCGAATCTCTGAGCATTCAAACCCTAATACCCTAATACCCAAGCACCCCAGCCCGCCACAAATAACACTCGCCCTAATCTATTAACTCCCCCCATAGTGCTCTATAATACGCCCTTTTATTTTCACATTGAATGTATGCAGTTTTTTCGCGGACTCCACAATATAGTGCCCTTCGAGCAGGGTTGCGTGTTAACCATAGGTAACTTCGATGGTGTGCACATTGGCCATAAACAGGTGCTGCACAAGCTTAAACAGCAGGGGCAGCAATTAAACTTGCCTACTGTGGTCATGGTGTTTGAACCCCAGCCCAAAGAGTTATTTGATGCTGAGGGTGCTCCGGCACGGCTCAGTAATGTCGCCGACAAAAGTGTTTTATTGGCCAGCGAAAAAATAGATGCGCTGGCCTGCATGGCGTTCAATGCGCGTTTTCGTGGCCTCAGTGCCCAGCAGTTTGTAGAACAGGTACTGGTCAAGGGGCTCAATGTTAAAGCCTTAATCATTGGCGATGATTTTCGCTTCGGCTGTGATCGCGGCGGCGACTTTGGCTACCTGCAAGAGGCCGGTAAACTGCATGGTTTCTCGGTGCTGGCCACCAATACGGTGCAGCAGCAGGGCGAGCGGGTTAGCAGTACGCTGATTCGCACGGCGTTGCAGCAAGGGGATTTAGCGCAGGCGGCGGCATTGTTGGGGCGGCCCTTTAGCATATCGGGGCGCGTGGCCCACGGCCAAAAGTTGGGGCGTACCCTCGGGGTGCCCACCGCCAACGTATTATTAAAACGCAATAAAACCCCCTTGAACGGTGTCTTTGCGGTAACCGTGGCCACCGCGGCGGGGGAATATAAGGGCGTGGCCAACATCGGCA
This sequence comes from uncultured Bermanella sp., assembly GCA_913054445.1. GTDB lineage: Bacteria > Pseudomonadota > Gammaproteobacteria > Pseudomonadales > Oceanobacteraceae > Bermanella. Next base: position 1,974 of record CAJXIK010000148.1, on the reverse strand, counting down.
TGCGTCCCACAGTGGGGGCGTTGCAGCCTATTTTAGAGCCTCACCTGTTCAATTTTGCTGGCGACCTATATGGCCAGCGCATACGCGTGACTTTTAACAAGAAAATACGGGATGAAAAGCGCTTTAATGGGTTAGACGAGCTTAAAGCGGCCATTCACCAGGATATTCAATTGGCGCAAGCCTATTTCGAAGATAGCAGCAAACCATGACCGATTATAAGCACACCCTAAACCTGCCCGAAACCCACTTCCCCATGCGCGGCAACCTGGCCAAGCGCGAGCCCGAAACTCTGGCTCGCTGGGAAAAAATGGATATTTATCAGGCCATTCGTCAAGCTCGTAGTGGTGCCGAAAAATATATCCTCCACGATGGCCCGCCGTACGCCAACGGCGACATTCACATCGGCCACAGCGTCAACAAAATTTTAAAAGATATTATCATCAAGTCGCGCACCCTAAGCGGCATGGATGCGCCCTACGTGCCCGGTTGGGACTGTCACGGTTTGCCCATCGAGCTAAATGTTGAGAAACAGGTGGGCAAGGCGGGCGATAAGGTCAGCGCCAAAGAGTTTCGTCAGAAGTGCCGCGAATACGCCCAGACTCAGGTCGATGGCCAGCGTGCCGATTTTAAACGCTTGATGGTACTGGGAGATTGGGACAAGCCCTACCTCACCATGAACTTCAAATTCGAAGCCAACATCATTCGTACTCTGGGTCGCATCGCCGGTAACGGCCACATGCACAAGGGTGCTAAGCCGGTGAACTGGTGTATGGATTGCGGCTCGGCCTTGGCCGAGGCCGAGGTGGAATACCAAGATAAAAAATCGGTGGCCATCGACGTTAAGTTTGAGTTTGCCAACAGCGCCGAGCTAATAAGCCGCTTCACCCTCGAAAAAGACGCCGCAGACTATGGCACCAAGACCGCCAGCATCGTCATCTGGACCACCACTCCCTGGACTCTACCGGCCAACGAGGCGGTATCCGTACACCCTGGCATCGAATACGCCTTAGTGTATGTAAAAGAACGAGATGAATTGTTGGTCTTGGCAACCGAACTGGTGGCGGCTGCCATGGAACGTTACGGCATAGCAGCCGATGGCTTCGAGGTTATCGGTTACGCTAAGGGCGCGGCCTTCGGTTGGGTACGTGAAGAAAGCGACAGCGCGCCTTGCCTCGTTAAGCACCCCTTCATGCCTAGCGACGACGCTGCCGACCAAGATAAATTCGTGCCAGTGATCACCGGCCTGCACGTCACCGCCGATTCCGGTACCGGTGCGGTACACACCGCCCCCATGCACGGTGCCGACGATTACACGGTCGCCAACAAATACGGCATCGGCTCTAAGCTAATGCTGGTGAGCGATGAAGGTCTATTCATCGACTGCGCTGCCACCCAGGCCCTCGAATTAGTGGGCCTAAGCGTGGCCGACAAGGGTAACTTTAAGGTGCTGGGCATCTTAAATGAGCGAGGCGCGCTGCTCAAGAAGGTTAACATTAAGCACAGCTACCCCCATTGCTGGCGTCACAAGAGCCCGATTATCTTCCGTGCCACGCCGCAGTGGTTCATCAGCATGCAGCAAAATGGTTTGCTAGAAAAAGCCATGCACGAGGTGGAAAACACGGTGGATTGGCGTCCTAGCTGGGGCAAGGCGCGCATCGAGGCCATGATGGGCACCCGCCCCGATTGGTGTATTTCCCGTCAGCGTACTTGGGGTGTGCCCATCGCCTTGTTTGTGCACAAAGAAACCGGCGAGCTGCACCCAGATACTCAGGCATTAATCGAAGTTGTCGCCAAAAAAGTAGAGCAAGAAGGCATAGATGCCTGGTTCGACCTCGATCCCAGCGAATTGCTGGGGGCCGCTGCCGAGCAGTATCAAAAAATCACCGACACCCTAGATGTCTGGTTTGATTCTGGTGTCACCCACGCCGCCGTCTTGGAAGAGCACCCCGAGCTACACACCCCAGCAGATTTGTA
>CAJXIK010000147.1 GCA_913054445.1 uncultured Bermanella sp. | reverse complement strand
TATCACTTTATTCATCCGCCAGCTCAGAGATTTAGTGCTTCTATTTGAGGTTGCCATGCTCTCATATGCCTCGATGCCAAAGACCGCCTCAATAGAAGCACTAAACCTTTAAGCTAAGTTATGTTGGCTGCGTTGGCTATTAAGCTTCGTTTCATTAGCGGCCTAAATGAACTGCCCCATGGCTGGGGCTGACAGCAGTGAGGTGGTTTTGGCATGGATGCCAAAGCAAGCCCCCAGGGAGGGGTCTACGGCGACCTCAGTGCTGTTAACCCCAATCATGGGCAAGGCGGATTACACAGATTGAACGCTTATTTTTTTGCTGCGCTTCAAAATTGTACCCGCCGTTTATTATTCCTGACTGGCTAACCGACTGGCCTGAGCCAAGTCTAACAACTCCCGCAATGCCACCGAAAACACCGAGAAGTCGTCAATCTGACTCTCGCGTAATTCCGCCACCATGTTACGCCAGCGCGTGATCATTGGTTCGCTGAGCTGCAACCAAGTATCCATGCGGGTCTTGATGTCACCGTCTGGCAGAGTATTAATCACGCTCACGGTGAGGGTGCGTTGCTGCCAGTCGAGGTCATCCCGATAGGTTTCCCGTGCCAACGCCTGCCAATGACTGAGCACAGGCATGGCATTAAGCTGCTCGAGGAACCACTCTAAATCTAGGTTACACCCCACCTTATAATAGGTCGCCGCCACGTCTTCGGCGCTGCGCTGGGTTTGCTCGGCCCCCTCGATGATGCTTAAGGCGGAAAACATGTTGTTGGTGCCCGCCACCGTGCTGGCCAGTTCTTTAGGCACCCCCGCCTTGATGAGTTGATCATAGTATTTTTGCCACACTTGCTTGCCTTCACCGGCCAGTAACTCCCCGAGATGCGTGCTGATATCGGCGGCGCGATCACGAAAATGGCTGACTTCTTCGGGCACGTTAATCTCACGGCGGCGATTGCGTAAGAACCAACGGCTGCCACGGCGCACTAAGCGCATTAAGCTGGACATCATCTTCTCCTGAATATCCGAACTCACCTGATAATCTAGGGCTTCGATCTGGTGCCACAAATCGTTCATACGAAACACGTCACGAGCCGCAGCATAGGCCTTCACTATGGTGCTGATGTTAGCTCCAGTGCTGTCACGCATGCGGTTCACATAGGTGATACCCATGCGATTCACCATCTCGTTGGCCAGTTGGGTGGCGACAATTTCACTGCGCAGCTGGTGATCGTAGAGAGCCTCGGGAAAGCGCTTCACCAGCGCCTCGGGGAAGGCACTCTCTATGCTTTTGGCCAGGTATTCATTTTGTGAAATGTCGGGATCGTTGAGCTGCTCTTTTAAGTCACCCTTAATATAACTGATCAGCACCGACAACTCGGGGCGGGTGAGCCCCTGCTGCTGGGATTTACGCTCGGCTAGCTCGTCTTCGCTGGGCAGAAACTCCATTGCTCGATTAAGCTTGCCCTGCTCTTCTAACTCGTTCATTAAGCGCCGATACTCGTTGGTACGGGTCTTGGCCTCGCGATAAGCTAGGGCAATGGCCTGAGTCTGCCGGTAGTTGTTCATCAGCACCTGAGCCGATACCTGCTCGGTCATCTGCTCTAAAAACGCATTGCGTTGCTTCACGGTGAGATCCCCAGCATTCACTAGGCTATTCAACAAAATTTTAATGTTGACCTCGTGATCCGAGCAATCCACACCGGCGGCATTGTCGATAAAATCGGTAAAGGACGCCCCGCCACGGCTTAACGCAAATTCGATGCGCGCCTTCTGGGTAACCCCGAGGTTGCCCCCCTCGCCGATAACCTTGGCCTGCAACTGCTTGCCGTTGATGCGCAGGCTGTCGTTGGCCTTGTCACCGGCGTCGTTATGACTCTCGCCACTGGCCTTGATATAGGTGCCGATGCCGCCGTTCCAAATGAGGTCCACCGGTGCCTTTAACAGGGCCGTAATTAAGTCGTTGGGGGAGAGTTTATCGGCCTGAATATGAAAGCACTCTTTCATCTGCGGGCTGATCTCGATGGACTTGGCCGAGCGTTTAAAAATCGCCCCCCCTTGGGAGATAAGGCCCGCGTCATAGTCGCTCCAGGCGCTGCGCGGCAATGCAAATAAGCGTTGACGTTCCTTGAAGCTGGCCGCCACATCGTGGGGGGCTGGGTCGATGAAAATATGCAGGTGATTAAACGCCGCCACCAGCTTGATGTGTTCGGAACACAGCATGCCGTTGCCAAACACGTCTCCCGCCATGTCACCGATAGCGATGACACTGAATTCATCGTTTTGCACATCCACGCCCCGTTCACGAAAATGGCGCTGCACCGACACCCAAGCCCCCTTAGCGGTGATGCCCATTTTCTTATGGTCGTAACCCACGCTGCCACCGCTGGCGAAGGCATCCCCCAGCCAAAAGCCCCGCTCGATGGCGATGCCGTTGGCGATATCGGAAAAGGTGGCGGTGCCCTTGTCGGCCGCCACCACTAAATAGGCGTCATCTTCGTCGTGACGAATCACCTGCTGGGGGGGGATCACCTCACCCTCCAGCAGGTTATCGGTGATATCTAGCAAGCCTGAAATAAAGGTCTTGTAACAGGCGATGCCCTCGGCCAGGAAGGCATCACGGTCCCCGTCGGGCAAACATTTAGCGATGAAGCCCCCTTTGGCGCCCACCGGCACGATCACCGAGTTCTTAACCTGCTGCGCCTTCACTAGGCCCAGCACCTCGGTGCGGAAATCTTCGAATCGGTCCGACCAGCGCAAGCCGCCACGGGCCACCTTGCCACCCCTTAAATGCACGCCCTCTACCCTTGGGCTGTACACAAAAATCTCGAACATGGGCTTGGGCAGAGGCATGTCGGAGATGTCGTGGGGGCTTAGCTTAAAGGAGAAATAACGCTTGAGTTCGTTGGCTTCATTACGCTGAAAGAAGTTGGTGCGCAGGGTCGCGCCGATGATTTCGTGATAGCGGCGATAGATTCGGTCTTCGTTGATGCTTTCGACCTCTTCCAGTATCTCGAAGAATTTGGCATCGAGTTTCTTCGCACTTTTTTTGCGCGCCTCTGGATTGCTGTGCGCGGTATCGAAACGCGTCTGAAAATAACGCACCATGAACGAGGTTAAGTCTGGGTACTTACACAGGGTATCGGCGATGAAGGCCTCGGAAAAACCGAAGCGTATTTGTTTCATGTAGCGGGCGTAGGCGCGCAACAGGGCCACCTCTCGCCAGTCTATCTTGGCACCAAGCAACAAGCGGTTAAAGCTGTCGTTCTCGGCCTTGCCGAACCAGATGGCACGAAACGCATCCTGGAACTGCTTCTTGCTTTCATGCAGGTCGATGTTGTCGCTAAAGGTATAGACCAGTGTGAAGTCGTGAATATAGTATTGCTTGCCATCGGTAAGGGTTAAGCCATAGGGGTTTTCCCCTATCACCCTCAGGCCGAGGTACTCCAGTATGGGAATCACGTCCGACAAGGGCAGCAGGTCGTTAGGCTTATAGAGCTTAAATTTAAAGATGCTGCCACTGTCGGCCACGTTGCGATAGAGGCTCATGGCGATGTCTTGATCGTCTTTTATGGTGGCAATGTGCTGCACATCCACCACCGCGGTGCGCGCCGAAAAGGTCTCCCTGTAGCTCGCATCAAAGGCGTTGCGATAAGACTGAAAGTACTGATTGCCTTTTTCCTCACCCACGCCTTCGACTAGGGCCGACATGAAATCGTCCTGCCAAGAACGCGCCACCGCCTGAATGTCTTTTTCGATGCGCTTGCTGTCAAATTCCATGGGCTTGCCTGGGTCGAGACGCAGGCTAAAATGGGTGCGTGCCAGAATAGACTCGGAGAAGAAGGTGGTAAATTCCACGTCTCTGGGGACAAAGGCCTCCACTAAGATGTCCTGCATGCGTTGGCGCAACTCTGTGCTGTACAAGTCTCTGGGCACATACACCACGCAGGATAAAAACTTGTTGAGTGGGTCGCGGCGTATGAAAATTTGCGTACGCCTGCGCTCCTGAATATTCAAGACCCCCACCGCCGTCTTGGTGAGCTGGCTCACGTCGGTGTGAAATAGCTCGTCTCTGGGATACACCTCCAAGATGTGACGCAGCTCCTTGCCCTTATGGCTGACGGTCTCTAGGCCGCTGCGTTTAATCACGGCGTGGGCCTTGTTACGCACGATGGGAATATTAAACGGTGACTCGCTGTACACGCTGGAGGTAAACAGACCCAGAAAACGCCGCCCCCCCAGCACTCGGCCGTTTTTATCTATGTGTTTAACAATGATGTAATCCGGATAGGCGGGACGGTGAATGCGCGAACGCCGCCCCGATTTGCTCAGGGTGACCAATTGCGGCGACATCACCAGCATCTGCACGCTCTCGAGCTGCTCTTCCAACACAGATTCATCTGGACCATGCAGATCATGCTTGAAGATACCACTGACGGTGCTGCTGTCGCGGATAATTAGGGTCTTGTCATCCTGCTTGTTGACCTCAAAGTCTTCACAGGCGAGGAAGGTAAAATGGTCATTCATCAACCATTCTATGAAGGCTACCGCTTCGCTGGTGTCTTTCTTGGTGAACGGGCCGGCACTGTCCTTGATCCATGTTAGGGACTGCTTAGCCTTGTCCTTAAATGCCTGATAGTCATCCACCAGCAGGCCAATTTCATCGAGAATTTCCCGTAGCGACTGGGTTAGCTCCGCCAGTATTTTGTCATCGGTATGCAGATCCACTTCAATATAAATAACCGCTTCTTGGCCATCGGCATCCTCGCCGAAGCTAGCGGCTAAATCTAGCTGGCCAGATTTCTTACGGGAGACGGGCAGCACCGCATGGTTAATGAAGTGAATGGACATCTGGCGGCGGTTTAATTCCATGCGAATGGAGTCCACTAGGAAGGGCATGTTGGCGTGTACGACCTCCACTATAGTATGCGTAGATTGCCAACCATGTTCTTCGAAGTCGGGGTTAAACACCCGTATCTTGCTGGAGCCGTTGGATTTCTGTAAAAAATTCCAGCACGCCAGGGTCGCACCATAGAGGTCATCGACCTTGCGGCTATCCAGTTCTTGGTCTGGGGTGGCGGCATAATAGATATGGGTAAATTGCTCGATGGCAACCATCTGGCCTTTGGGCGCTGTGGCGCTTAAACGCTCGATGAGCTTAACAATCTGTGGGTGAACGTCCTTGTTTACGGGTCTATTCATGATGCTCTCTATTTATATCTTAATCCCTTATAGCTAAATGATAGTGTAAAGCCTGAAAATCACCTGCATATCCTATTTTTACTCGATTCTTGCGCTTATCATGAAACTCCTAGCGTATTACCGACTCAAATCCCCCCTAACCCTTGACCCATGCTGGAATGCTTTTAAAATGCACGGCAAAGCCCAACAAAAACAA